>RKRR01000155.1 GCA_007571305.1 Candidatus Poribacteria bacterium
GGGTAAATCGGCTTGTTAACTCTTAATGTCTGTGCGGGCCCTAAGGCCATTAAGCATCGACATGGATAGCAAGTGCTATCAAAAGCGTGGAGGGTTTTGGGTGCGGCGTTTATATCTTGGTTTTTCATTTATTTTGCGGATTCATTTCAAGAAAATTCTGTACCGGTCTATAAATTTGTAGGAGCGAAATTCCCTCGTTCATTGGTAGCAGACTAACGGTAGACTATGTTTAAAAACAAGAAAGGACAACTTTCATTAACCTAATTGAATTATAGCACTCATTTGCATGAGATGTCAAGTTATTTCTCGATAATTACCTTGAAACACCTTGCGCATACGCCAATCTATGAAATTGATGCGAGGATAATACATCTGCGGAGGCAATTTAATCTTTTCACCATGGAACCTATGTAGTTGCTCTTTGTCACCTCTACTTCTACCTTTCGCGCCCTTGGACACTAGGACTCGTAATTGATCAGAGAGCGTAAAAGCCCCACAATCGAAAAGAACGTAGTGTAGTGAACAGAGTGCCAAGCCGTTCTCTACTGCATCGGGGCCGCTTGCCTCGCGCGATTTAATATGAGTTGCCTCTAAAGCAATTAACTGTCCATCCAATTTAATACCGAAACCACAGATAGCACATCTATACTTATAGGCTTTAAGGACATCTTCCAAGAATTTTCCTTCTTGTTCTCGTATTCTCGGATTTGGAAGAGGAGACTCAATCCTAACAGCTTGTAAAATGTCATCGTGCATTGAAGATCGGAAATGATCTAACATATACTGACTTATCTCTAAAGCGAAGTTAGAATCGTTTTGAAACTCATAAGAAATTTCCTCAAGGAAACCACCTGAAACGTTATAGTTTTTGAGATCTGTTACCCATGCATCACCGCTAGAAGTTTGCCTGATTTGGTTGGCATTGGGTATATCCCAAATTCCGTCGTTTTGCAATCGCCAGAACGGGAACTGTGGGTTATGGTTATCACGCCTTGGTCTGAACTTCTTCAGTAAATTATTAAAACTGTCTTCTATATCATCAGCGTAAGAAATAAGTCTATCTTCACCGCGGAGCAGTTTTCCAATTGCGTACAGAACGAGCAAAGGTTTGTGTGGTGCTCTCTCTCCATCTCGTTTCCACACATTTAAGTTCTTGAATCTTCGGATAATTTCTTCTCGATCCATGCTCACGTTACCTTGTTATATGGAGATAACATCTCTGTCAATTTTTTATTTTTTTACTTTACAGATGTGGACTGTGGAATTTCATTATACTGCACAAAAAGAAAAAGGTCAATAAAACACGCACATTTTTCAGCGTAGGATTTTCCGACTTGGTATTGATGCCCATAAAAAACACGGATGTGCTACACTGAAATCTGTGGTTCTCAACAGTCAATATCACCTTACGGATTTACGGAAGGCACATGCACATCGAAACATTCAATTACCCTTTCATCCATATCCCCGCTGGTGCGTTCACGATGGGGACGATTCCGACTGGCATGCGGAAAACCGACCCAGAGGAACCACAACGCAGCGTCCTGCTCGATGCTTATGCCATCGGGACGTATCAGGTCACGAATGCGCAATACGCACAGTTTGTTGAGGAGACAGGGAACCCACAACCGTTGTTCTGGAACGAAGCGCATCTCAACGCCCCGGATTTTCCTGTCGTTGGAGTGAGTTGGCAGGATGCCATTAATTTTTTGGCATGGCTCAGCGATCATGAAAATAAGGAATATCGTTTGCCTTCAGAGGCAGAGTGGGAGAAAGCAGCACGTGGCACAGATGCTCGAGAGTATCCGTGGGGCGATATATGGGACGCGAGTCGCGCAAATACATCGGAATCTGGGAATAAGCAGCTGGTACCCGTTGGGAGTTATCCATCGGGTGTGAGTCCTTACGGGTGCTACGATATGGCGGGGAACGCCTACGATTGGTGTAGTGACTGGTTTCATATAGAGACGTATAAATACTCGCCTGCGGAGAATCCTTTGGGAGCGAGTGAGGGTCGTCGTAAAGTGATTCGCGGTGGTTCGTGGATTGCGCGTGGAGAGTTCGCTGCGAGGTGTGCGAACCGTGCGGCGTATGAACCGGTCCAAGCTATTCATAGCGTCGGTTTTCGGATTGCCAGAGATATTTAAAGAGTTACGACTTGCGCCTGCTGCTCTTTTGTAGCATAACCTGTTAGGTTGTGTATCTTCGGGGGCAAGAAACTAAAGGTTTCCTACGCCACGAAACGCTGCGGATCCTGGAGGTCTTTCAATGAAACACAACAGACGCACCTCTAAAATTGTGTCCGTAGCAACTTGGGTTTAAATAGTAAAATTTGCCCTTACAACGTGCGATGAATCGCACTACTACGAACGCAGCGGTTTATATCCGCGAAATCTGTGATTCAGACACTATGCACAAAAAACCTTTACGCAAACACTACCAGGATTTTCGAGACACGTTGTTGGCGTGGTTCAAGGATTATCAGCGCGATATGCCGTGGCGACGCACAAGTGAGCCCTACCGAATTTGGGTCTCTGAGGTGATGCTCCAACAGACACAGGTCAAGAAAGTTGTGGGATACTATGAGAGATTTATCGCTCGGTTTCCAGATGTAGAGCAGTTGGCAAGGGCACCGCTACAGGATGTCCTAAAGGTATGGGAAGGCTTGGGGTATTATGCAAGAGCGCGGAATCTCCACAAAGCGGCACAGGTCATTGTGAATGAGCTGGATGGAAAAATACCGAGGGACTATGCGACCTTTCGGAAGCTGCCGGGGATCGGGGATTATAGTGCGGCGGCGGTGCAAAGTATCGCTTTTGATGCACCCTATGCGGCTGTAGATGGGAACATCAAACGCGTTCTGGCGCGCCTGTTTCTGATAGAAACACCGATTAACGATGCGAAGTCAGCGAAACTTTTTCAGCAGAAAGCGGATGAATGTTTAGATCCGAATGCACCGGGGTTTTTCAATCAGGCGATGATGGAATTAGGAGCAACTGTGTGCCGCCCGCAATCGCCAACTTGCCTTGTCTGTCCCGTGAATTCGTTTTGTGAGGCGTTCCACACGGCACGACAAAACGAGTTTCCGTATCGGCGCGAGACGAAACCTGTCCCGGAACACCATCTTGCTGTAGGGATTATCTATAGGGGCAACGAGGTTTTACTCACGCAGCGGCAACTGGACGGTTTGCTCGGCGGACTCTGGGAGTTTCCGGGGGGAGAAATTACCGAGGGTGAAACTGCTGAGGTGGCTTGTGTCCGACACATCGCTGATGTTGTCAACCTCTTTGTTACCGATGTCCGGTATTTCACGCGTGTCAGGCATGCTTATACCCATTTCAAGGTTGTCGTGGACGTGTTTCAGTGCGATTATCAGGCGGGGGAAGTGGTTCTGAAGGGTCCGCGGGATGCAAAGTGGGTCGAGATCGTGGCATTACGGGATTATCCGCTCCCGCGTGTGACGCATAAATTTTTAGAAAAATTAGTTGAGGGTGAAAGGTAATTAACCCAAGTTGCTATCTATATGACTTCATATCCACGCACACCAGTTTTCAGCGAAGATTATCCATTTTGCGAAAAGTTGGGAGTATTCCGTGTGATTTTCGGCACGAAGCTGCACAGGCTAACAGCCTATGCTACAAGATAGCAACTTAGGTTAATTGTTGTTTGTAGTCGCGCAATTGATTGCGCGTTGAGATGAGCGATGAGTTCTTTACGACATACTATAAACATATCGCCTTTTGTGGAACTAGAGTCGGATATTTATTGAATCGGTGCGGTTGGGAAACCGTATCGTAGGTATCAATTTAGATTTTTCACGGTATTTCAACTGTGCAAGGCGGGATTTGTGGCGGGCATTAGAAACTTGAAGACTTATCGTCGTTGAAAGGGAGAACGTCCAGGTGGACGTTCCAAAGATCCTTTTACTTTTTATTTCGTTTGCTTTAGCTCTCCCCAGAGCGTCGTTAACTTCCCATGCGGTGAAACCGATAAATCCCCTTCTGCCCAGTCAGGCCACTCCTCATCGCTCGACTCTTGTGTCAGACGTCTCAGACTCCGAGTGTCAAAGGCATAGCGATAGAGGTCATAATTCGGAGTGGGTTTCTCGTTATTCTTCAGTGAGAAAAGGATCGCAGTGTCATTCTCCATCCAGCACGCACCGCCACCTACCCAATTGTTGCCGAGTCGGTCATTGATGTCGGTGATTTCCTGCTTTCCACCGCCAATCCGTTGAACGATGAGTTTCTCAAGGTCCCCGTCTTTAAACCATTTCACTTCAGCAAAGAGGATCCGCTTTCCATCTGACGACCAGCGCGGAAAGTATCTCAAAGTCAGTGGTCCATCAAGAGGTGGGTCCGGGAGGATGGGGCGTTGGTGCTGTCCATCGACATCCATCACATAGACGGTTTTCGGAGCGATGCCATTCACTCGAATAAATCTCGAAAAAGTGATCTGTGTGCCATCAGGGGACCAATCTGGAGAAGCGGAGGCAGCATTCACGTTCCCGCCTGTTAGTTGGGTGAGGCTGCCCGTCGCAAGTTCCATGACGAACACTTCCCATCTTCCGCTGTCGGACCCCGAAAAGGCAAGGGAGTCTCCATCGGGCGACCAGGATGGATACGCATCAAGGACATTGTTGTGGGTGAGACGTTGCAGGTCTGTGCCGTCTGCGTTCATGATGAATATCTCTGCTGTGGTTTGTCGCTTCGTCCTGTCCATGTCTCGCGTAAACGCGATTCTTTTTCCATCGGGGGACCAACGGGGATCGTTGTCTAACGCAGTTGTGTTTTGCGTGAGCCTGCGCCTGCGGGAGCCGTCATCGTTCATCACGAAAATATCACCATCAACACAAAACACGATTTTCGCATCAACGCAAACGGCAGCACTGCTAAACAAGAGCAGACAGATAGTGAAGAAAAAGTTTGTTGTTTTCAGACAGCTTATTGTGTTTGTCCTTCTACACAGAGAATGTGTTCAGGGAACCCGCGGCGAGGGTTCAAACCGCATCGCCGCAGGCATTTTCAGGGGGTATAAGAGGTAGATCTCTTAAAGTCTAAAATGTGTCGTGCATGATGCCGTGGGCCACTCGAGCTTTATCCTCGTCGGCAGGTCCCTGACCTCCAAACGTGGCGAGGCGGAAATCCGTCCGAATCCCCGTTTTTCATTTCTCAGATTCGCAGAGAAATTGCTGTAGGCAGACCCGAAACTATTCCGGTCTACGACTTTTTCTCGGTTTTTTGGTTGTGGGTGAAAAGCCCCACCGTTCCAAGGCACTTCCATCTCGAACCTGCCATAGAACTTGACCCCTCCTGTCCCATAATTATCGACGGAGACAGAATGGCTGCTGTAAGCAATTTCAGTTGAGGCTTCAAACCACGTACACACGTAGGTGGACCCATAGACATTGCCAGCAAATTTCGTGTCTGATCGAAAATCTTGATTAAAAGTGTCCAGTTCGGTTAGAAAAAGACAGGTTTCCTTTCTTTTTCGGGTTTCGTTAAGGTAATAGTCTCTAATTGTCTGAGCCGAACCGTGCTTCGTATTTCTCCCATACCTCATCGGAGAGAGGGGTACTGGCGGCTCGAACGTTCGCTTCAAGCTGCTCAACGTTGAGATTCCCAATGTTATTGCCGTGAATCCGGTCTTCTCGGAGACAGAACTGAAGCGCGAGTTGAAGTAAATTAATGTCCTCTTCGAGACACCACTTCCAAATCTCGCGAGCTTTCGGCACATCGCCGTCGTTGCGCCAACGCCCCCTTTCAATCTCAGCGTCGATGTCGACACCTGTGAGGATACCGCGCAGGATCGACCAACCGTTCATGACCCCGATATCGGCTTCAGCAGCGGCGGGGAGGATGTCATCAGCAGCGGTCTGTCGGACGAGGTTGTAATCGTTGAAGCAGAGGATGAGGTCCACATCGCCCGTTGCCATCGCTTTGAGATGGAAATCGTGGGGACGCATCCCGTATCCGAGGTAGCGTACGAGTCCGCGTGCTTTGCATTGAAGCAAGCCGTCGAGCGTGCCGCCCTTTTCGAGGGTCGGATCAATTTCACCGGGATCATGGATGAGCATACCGTCGAAGTAATCTATATTCAGGAGTTCAAGTTGGTCCTCAAGGTCGGCAATTGCGCGTTCGGCAGAATAGTCGGGTCTGCCCTGTCCGTAGCCACCCCAATCCGCTGCAGAGTGACAACAGAGTCTCCCTGTAATAATGACATCCTCGCGCGGGATCTCTTTCATCGCCAAACCGAGTTTCCGCATTGAATCTCCATAACAACGTGCACAATCGAAATGGTTCACACCGATGGACACAGCATGTTTAACGAGATCCACAGCCTCTTCATCTGAGACGAAGCCGAAGTTGTTTCCAAATCCCTGTGTGCCAAACGGAATAACGGGGATGCTGAGTTCCGTCCTTCCGAGTCGTCGCCTCGGAATTGTGGGAAGATCTTGATTTGCCATAAAATTCCTCTCTGTCAATCGGTTGTCGACAGTCAGTAACCCCCTTATCAGGGGCATAAAAAGTCGGGAATTGGAATTCCTTAACGTATTACTGCTCTGACAGTTGATGGTTAATGCCTGATGACTGGAACCCGAAAATTCCTAATAGAAATGCGATTTAATACTTATCCGAACCCTCAAGCGGGAGTGGCACTGCCCAGATGTTCCGATACCGGACATCATTGCCGTGATCCTGCAGGCGGAGTGGCCCTGGTGTAGCGGCTTCTGAATCGATACTGCCGCCTGTCGTACCAGCGAGTTGGGCGTTGTTGATAATCACCAAGCCGTTCTGAATGACGGTGATGCGAGGCCCTTCAGCCATCTCGCCTGCGTCGTTAAAGCGGGGTGCTCGGAAGATAATGTCGTAGGTTTGCCATTCGAGCGGTGGTTTGCAAGCGTTGACAAGCGGTGCGAATTGATTGTAAATTGCGCCGCAGTCACCCATTCCGGGTACTTCAATGCCGTAGGAGTCCAAGACCTGGACTTCGTATCTGCCCTGGAGGAATACGCCGCTGTTACCTTTTGCTTGTCCCGTCGCTTCGGGCATATCGGGACACCGGAATTCAACGTGAACGAAGTGATCAGTAAAGGTTTCCTTGCTTATGACATCACCGGCGCGTGGGATGACGAGCATTTCGCCGCCTTCGACTTGCCAGCTCGGTTCGCTGCCATCGAGGCTTGTCCAGTTGCTGAGGTCTGTGCCATCAAAGAGGATTATTGCGGATTCTGGAAGTGCTTGTGTCATGGGTTTTCCTTTCGTGTGCTGTGCATGAGGAAATCAATAGAGTGAAAAAACATTTTTTTTATTTTAGCGAAATTCGTTTTTTTGTCAAGGGATATTGGTTGTCGGTTGTCAGTAGAGTAGGCATCAGCTGCCAGCGGTTAGCGGAATACGGATAAAAAACTTTCCAAAAAAGAGTGATGTGGTATAATAAAATTGTATTTGGGTGTGTTCGATAGGACGCGCTTGCAATTGTAAGGATAAGATGATTGAGAAGTCAAACGTTATGCTAAAACCGAAACCCAGCATTGACACGATTCAGCCGTATCAGGGTGGTAGACCCATTGAAGAAGTCCGACGCGAGTTGGGCATTACTGATATTATCAAACTGGCATCCAACGAAAATTCGTTAGGTCCCTCGCCGTTAGGGATGCAGGCAATATCAGAGTGCGTCACACAGGTGCATCTATACCCTGACGGTAACGCCTACTATCTTAAAGAAGATCTCGCAGCGCATCTCGGAATTTCGGCTGAACATCTGATTTTGGGGAACGGCTCGAACGATGTGCTACAACTCGTTGCCGAAGCGTACGTCGCTCCTGGTGATGAGGTGATTTATGCTGCAGGGGCATTCGTCGTCTATAGTCTTGTGACAAAGTTATGCAGTGCGAGAGCGGTCGTCGTACCGATGGTGGAGCATACACATGATCTGTCTGCTATGGCTGCAGCGATTACCGATAAAACGAAGGTCATCTTCGTTGCGAATCCGAACAACCCAACCGGCACGATGGTCACAGCGGACGAAACAATGGCGTTTATGAAACGGGTACCGGACGATGTGTTGGTCGTTTTTGACGAAGCTTATTATGAGTACGTCGATCGTTCAGACTATCCACAGACGCTCCCTTATGTGCTGAAAGGGCGAAATTTCATCATCACTCGCACGTTTTCCAAAATTTACGGACTGGCTGGGCTACGCATCGGATACGGCATCGCGTCACCTCCATTGGTTGAGACATTAAATCGGGTACGCCAACCCTTCAATTGTAGTTTAGTCGGACAAGCGGCGGCTCGAGCGGCACTCAAGGATACTGTCCACGTTGCGAAAAGCAAAGAACAAAACGCTATCGGCAAAGCCTTTCTTTACGACGCATTTGACAACATGGGGCTTGGTTATGTTGGGAGCGAAGGCAATTTCATCATGTTGCACCTCGAACAATCCGGAACAGATGTCGCCGATGGGCTTCTGAAAGAAGGTGTTATTGTCCGTCCCATTGGGGGGTACGGCTATCCAAATGCAGTACGCGTGACAATCGGCACACAACAGGAAAACGAAAAATTTATTGACGCATTGGTAAAATGTAAAGCCTCAAAATAAACCAAGTTGCCAATTTGTAGCATAACCTGTTAGGTTGTGCATCTTCGAGCCGAAAATCACACGGAATATACCCAATTTTTCGCAAAAATGAAGGAGTCTCGGTGAGAGATGGGGTTTGTGGATATGAAATCCTATAGGTAGCAAGTTGGATCAAAATAATCCAAATCTTTCTTTATAGTAGATTCCGTAATTACTTGGACACTTGTAGCGGCGTGTGGGCTATGAAGTTATATGTTCTGATGGCACAGCCTAACAGGCTATGCTACAAGTGTAAATTTATTGTCGGATTCTACTATAACTGACAACCGATAACCCTTAAAAAAACATGAAAGAACTGTTACAAATCAGCAACAAACGACCTACACGAAAGATTATGGTAGGGAATATTCCGATCGGCGGCGGCAGCCCTATCTCCATCCAGACGATGACGACAACGTTGACGCGCGATGTCGATGCCACGTTAGCACAGGTAGAGCGGTGTGCGGAGGCAGGCGCGCAGATTGTCCGCGTTGCTGTCCCCGAAGAACCCGATGCAAAGGCACTCGGTCCCCTCGTGAAACGCGCGCCTGTACCGATAGTTTCGGATATCCATTTCAACTACCGATACGCCCTAGCGGCGGTAGATGCAGGGGTAGCGAAGGTTCGCATTAATCCGGGTAACATCGGTAATGAGCAGCGGATTGCCGAGGTACTGTCTGCAGCGAAAGCGGCGAATATCCCTATCCGCATCGGAGTCAACGAGGGCTCGCTTGAAAAGGATCTCTTAGAGAAATATCCGTCACCGACTGCGGAAGCGTTGGTGGAGAGCGCGATGCGGCACGTCAATATCTGTGAAGAGCACGATTTCAGGGACATCGCCATCTCTGTGAAGTCAAGTGATCCGCTTCGGATGATAGAAGCGAATCGTCAGTTTGCAGCGAAGGTTCTGTATCCGTTGCATCTCGGTGTGACAGAAGCCGGTACACCTCGCCGCTCGCATGTCAAATCGACGCTTGGCATCGGCACGTTGTTATTAGAGGGGATTGGTGACACCATCCGTATCTCGATAACCGGCGACCCGGTTGAGGAGGTTTTGACCGCTAAAGAACTCCTTCGGGCATTGGGTATGGCAGACGACATGTTAGACGTTGTTTCCTGTCCATTCTGTGGACGTGGGGACCCCACGGCTGATTATGAGAATATTGTGGCTGTCGCTGAGGAACTTTTAGAGAAACACGGCATCAAAATCCCAGTCGCTGTGATGGGATGTGAAGTCAACGGACCTGGTGAGACGCGCAATGCTGAAGTCGGCATCCATTTGGGTGGCAAGGAACTTGCTGTTCTGAAAGTACGTGGTGAACGGGTGCGTACTTTCCGAGGGAAAGACGAGGTCAACCCGGAATTTTTAGCGAATGCATTGTTAGAAGCGGCACAACAGTTAGAGGCATCTCATACCAATAAATCCATATAAAAAAATGAAGGACTTTTGGCGGTATTTCCAGAAAGCAGTGCGATTGATCCCTGTTCAGATTGGGTTACTTGCGCTATTTTTCTCAGTCTACCATCTATTCCTGTATTACAGCATGCGCGAGATGTCTATCAACCTCGGTGCCGTGCGGTATGACAGGCATATTTTGCCGCTTTATGCCGAGCCAAGTTTTGACTTGAGTTGGTGGGTATTGCCTGCCCTCGTGGTATGTATCGGTTTTCTGTGCCTTTGTCAGAGATACCTGCTTTCGGGATCGGATGGTCGTCGATTAATGGTCATCGCGGTTATCTGTTTCCTTGCGATTCATATCAGCGTTGCTCAAATTGATGGTTACCGAGAGTTGGAACGGGATGGCAAAACAGAACGGGTCTTAACGCTTTTAGAACCGTATACACGAACATCATTGGAGTATTACGGCGATGTCCCGCGGATTGACGAACTCGGACTCCGCAGGTTTCTACGGGACTATAGCAAACCGGAATTATTTGATACGCTTTCAGGGCACTCGCGCACCCATCCACCGGGAGGCGTGATTTTCTTATGGTTTTTCAGCAAAATTTTCGGTTACAATCTGGTTTCGGCATCGTTAATCTCGATTCTATTCACTGCGATCACAGTAATACCGATCTATCGTCTCGGCGAACACCTCTACGGGGAAAAAGTCGGTCGGTATGCACTTCTCCTATTTCTCATTACCCCTAACTTTGTGATGTTCACTGGCACGTCAATGGACGGTCCCTTCAGTGTCTTTCCGATCCTAAGCGTCTACCTGTTTTATAAAGCACGAGATCAGGAAACCATACCGGACCAAACGTGGTATGAATATCGCCCCTATAGTTTATTGACAGGACTTTCGCTTGCGCTTGGGATGTTCATGACGTATTCAACGGTCGTTGTGGGGGTTTTTCTGTGTGTTGTCGCTTTACTGGAGCGGAAGCGATTCGTGCAGTATCTGAAGGTTTTGCTATTCGCTGCATTGGGGTTTGTCGGATTTTATGTATTGCTTTCCATCCTGACGGGTTTCGATCCAATCGAGGCACTCTGGGCAGCTATTAAAAAAGATGAGAAGGGCATGGAAACCGGCTATGAAACCGTTGGGCGTTATTTCCACCTGAGTTTCGCGAACCTGTTTGCGTTCCTCATCGGTGTGGGATTACCCATAACGACTGTCTGGCTACGGCAGATCGTCGCATCGGTGAAGGAGTGGAGGCAGAATACCTGCACATCTGAACCGGAGGGGACTGGAACTCCTGTCCTTTGGGTATTCCGCCATGATGCTTTGGATAGTTTCATCGTTGGTTTCGTAATCACGCTTCTCTACTTCACGTTCTCGACACTGTTCACGATGGAGGTCGAGCGGATATGGATTTTCATGGTGCCGTTTTTCGTGATTCCGGTCGCTAAATACCTCACGGCGCGTCCGATATCAGATTTCTATTGGGTTGCGGGTATTCTCGTTGTACAGCTGATCGCAGGGGAAGTCCTGCTTTATACGTATTGGTAGGTAATAGAATGGTCATCAGTTAAAGAAGAAAATAAGGATGTTGAAAAATGGTACATTTTAACAAATCCCTACGACTTATTTTTTTGATCTGCGGGTTCGTTTTGGTCATACTTGTTATGACGGATTCTCCTTATCACAAAACGGATTCACAATCCTATCCGTTTTATCTGATAGAGAGACGCGATAGCAGTAATATCTATGATGGAGATACCATCCAAGATGTATGGATTCCTATTTTACCATTAGGGAAGACATCTACCTCCCGACGTGAGATATGGCCAGGGATTTGGATAGAAGATAGCAATGTCTATCGTGTGATAGACATTCGGCTCGAAGGGATAGATACTCCTAATAAACACCCGGGGAAGAGGGGACGTACCCAAGCCTCACGGACACGCGAGAAAGCGGCAGCAGCGTATGCTACAGATGAATTGCGGTCTATCGTAGAAGTTTTTGAGGGTAATATTTATCTCAAGAACCCTCGGCAAGACAAATATGCAGGACGGGTTATTGCGAGCCTACAAATAGGTATGAAAGACCCAATAGATATTAGTGAATTGTTGATAGATATGGGACATGGATATGTGTACAACGGGAACACAAAACAAGATTTTGATGAGTGGTATGAATTAGAAATCCCTGATGAGTATTTTCAATGAAATTTCCTATGTATTATTGGAAGGGACATTTATAGAAGAGGTTTTCGTTTAACAAATTCCTCTTTAACCGACAACCCGTCTAAAAAATGCGGATTCTTTACGTCATTGATTCCATGACAAAGGATGGTGCCGAATCACAACTGCTCAAGACATTGGCTCGATTACCACCGGAGCAGTATGAAGCGTCCGTTGTGCTGAGTCGTGCCGAAGGGGAACGTGTGAGGGAACTCGCCGCGCTGCCGTGTGTGCGAGAGGTTACAACACTCACAGGTGAAGGCAGACATCCGAGATTGCTCGAAAAAGCGTTTGCACTCGGTGGCATTATCAGTGCTGTCGAACCCGATATCGTGCATAGTTGGTTGTGGTATTCCAATTTCCTCTGCGGACTCTCCCGTAAATTTGGGCTGTGGCGACAGGTTCCGTTCATCGCTTCCCAACGCGGCGACTACCATGCGCGGTACGGTCAATTTCGACTCTATCTTACCGAAAAACTCATCTACAATACCGCCGATGTCCTTCTGACGAACTCATCGCAGATCCAACGGCATCTTCACCAGCGGTATCCAGATAAGAATATTGTTAGCATCCCCAATCTGTTAGAATTACCCACCAGCACGTGGTCCCAACCGCGCACGTGTGATTCCGGTGAAAAGTTAATCGTAAGTGTCGGACGGTTCGCACCTGAGAAAGGGCATCGATATCTAATTGAGGCGTTAAGTTTGTTGAACCGAGAAGATATCGCGTGGCGATGTACGTTTCTCGGTGAAGGTGAATTGGAAGGAGAGCTCCGAGCACTCACAGCGAAATACGAGATTTCAGAACAGATAACGTTTCCGGGATTTTGTGAGGATGTTTTCTCTGTGCTTCTGACAGCGGATGTCTTTGTGCTTCCATCACTACACGAAAGTTCACCAAATGCGTTAATTGAGGCAATGGGGATCGGGATGCCGTGCATTGCATCAGATGTCGGAGGTATTGTAGATTTAATAGAGAATGAGAAAGACGGTATTCGGGTTCCACCACAGGATCCGGGGGCATTAGCATCGGCACTGCGTCGGGTGCTGACAGATCCTGATTTTGCAGGAGAGTTGGGTAGGAATGCCCGCGCGACGATTCAGATAAAGTTTGACAGCGCGGTGTCTATTCGAAAATTAGAAGAAGTTTATGTAAAAGTTATCAGTTAAAGAGAGGGATGGTTCAACAGAATTCATTTTTTAACGAACCGCTGATGGCTCTAAAAACCAATAACAATAGAATACATGCGTAGTTTTTTTAAGAATCTTATGGCAATTCTTGTCTGTCTATCAGGTATGCCATTTCTCATTCGGGAGTGGATATGTCGCCATCGGGTTGCTATCCTCTTGTATCACGACCCGAAAGCAGCGGTTTTCGCGAAACATACGGCGTATCTGTCACACCACTACACGATTATCTCACTGGATGCCCTTATCGCGGCTATCCATCGAAAAGATTTCTCACAAATTCCCTCGAAAAGCGTTGTGATTACGATTGACGACGGACACGTTGGCAATATAGCACTCCTACCGATTTTCAAGCAGTACCATGTTCATCCAACGCTCTACGTCTGCACACAGATTATAGATACAAATCGGCACTTCTGGTTCAAGATAGCGGGACAATCCAAAGCAGAGAAAGAGAGACTTAAAAGGCTACAGAACATAGAACGGTTGGCGTGCCTCAAACGGACTGTTAACTTCGAACCTAAAAGGGTGTATCCAGACAGGCAGGCACTCAATATTTCGGAAATGCGAGAGATGGCAGAGAGTGTTGACTTCCAACCGCATACCCAATCCCATCCGATCCTACCGCGATGCACGGACACAGAGTGTAAAAAAGAGGTCCTTGAGAGCAAAAGAGATTTGGAAACGCTTTTGGGGATTAAGTGTTCTCATTTCAGTTACCCGAACGGCGATTATACTGAACGCGAAATTCAAATTGTAAAGTCAGGTGGGTTCCACTCGGCACGTACAACGGATATAGGATGGAACACGTTGGATACGCCGCTGTATAGACTGAAGGCTATTCCGATCACCGATGATTCTGGGATGATACTCTTCCGTTCAGAACTCACAACGATTCCCCAACGGCTTCGGAGATGGGTGAATTCTTTACGAAGTGGCATCGGCAGTCAGTCAGGATCCTCTCAATTTTCATAAACGATTGCCACTCAAAAGAGACTGAAGGCTTAGAAAAATTTCTTTGCCGACAGATGATCACTAATGACTGACTGCTATTAGAGGGAGAAGTCGTTTGACAGAATGGCACCGTGCCTACATCCAGAACGCTTACCGCGAATTAGAAGATGGCATCACGCGAAGGCAGCTCGATGCTTTGCGCATTGATGCTATCGGCAAAAGGGTATTAGATGTCGGATGTGGACCGGGGAATCTTCTTGTTGCCCTCTCTACTGATACGCCAGAACTCCTTGTAGGTGTCGATATAGATGCGATTTTTTTGGAGTCGGCACGTTCTCATATCAGCAAATTAATTCACCGATATTCTGTAGATCCTGCCTTGCTGCGTGCAGTGCTTCCAACCCTGCCTTTTGCAGATGCGTCTTTTGATCTCGTAACCTGTTTCCTCGTCATGCCGCATGTCCCCGACGACAAGACTGCTTTAACTGAACTTGCACGGGTCTTGAAACCCGGAGGCACCCTCGCGATCTCTGGACATGGGTTCGGGTTTCCGCTAAGGTATCTCAAACGTTTCAGACTGAAACCGTTACAGATGTATCTCGCCAGTCTGATTTATGGATGCATTGGGAAAAAGTGGATTCGGAATACACTTCAAAACGATAGGAAGATTTGCGACATCTTAAAGGGGATCGGTGTGATGCCAAAAGTGCGGCACTATAACAAAAAAGTGCTTGGATGCGTCGCGACTTATTGGATTAAGGCGATTAAGAGTGATGTGAGCCCTAAAGAGACACAGTAATAGGAGAACACCGAGAATTTGCCTCGATTTAGCATGACCAGTAGAAACCGCAGCGCGATATAACCGACAATAAACGATGCGAACATTCCGGCTCCCACGATGTAAAGCGGGATCGTGGTATCTCCGAGGTCTCGGATTTTGAGAGCAACCGCTCCAAGGATCGCGGGAATCGAGAGCAGGAAGGAGTATTCCGCCGCGGTTTTTGCTGGGATCCCCAAAAAGAGTGCCAAAGAGATTGTCGTGCCGGAACGGGAGATACCAGGCGTAATTGCACATCCTTGTGCAATTCCGATGAGCGGTGCGTGCCACGTTTTCAATTCTCCGGTGGAGGCGGCCGAACTATCTGTTTTCGCTCTGCGAAGTCGGGGTAGTTGGAGAATAACGCCGGTGAGGATTAACATGGTGCTTACGATGCGAACCTCATCGAAGAAGGATTCCAGTTGTGTCTTGAATACCACTGCGATAATTCCGGTGGGAATAGAGCCGATGAGTATCAGCCATATAAACTTGAGCTCTGCCGATGTGTTGAGTGTTGTCCTTGGTTTCCGCCAAAATTGGGTATCTCCGAGTGCAGATAGCCCACCTATCACTAATCGCCCTATTGCCTTACGATACGCAACGAGCACGGCGGCTAATGTTCCGACGTGAAGCATCACATCAAAAAAGACGAGAGGTTCCTTGAGTCCGAGGAATTGCTGTGCCAAGACGAGGTGCCCTGAGCTACTGACGGGTAGGAATTCTGTTAAACCTTGTAAGATCCCAAGAAGAAGTGCTTCAAGAAATGTCATGGGGTTATTGTAGCACTTAAGGCGTTGACTTTCAAAGCGAAATTTTTCATGTATGGCAAACAGGTCGGTTGGCGGAATAGGGTCAAGATCAGCGAGATTCGAGAACGGGAATTGGAGTTCCTCCTATGGGAGATATGATTGCTATAATTCTCGGAATGTTGTATAATGCCTTGATAGTGTTCAACGTTTGTGTTAAAATTCCTGTTAAAATGTTTTAGGAGACACAAAAATGCGTAGAAATCTATTCCTGTTGGGACTTACAGCAATCTGTATATTTGCAGTGAGTCTCTCGCATGCTTTCGAGGAAGAGGACATTCTCGTCTATTACTCTTTTGACAAGATGAGTGGTAACAAAGTTACTGATGATTCTGGGAACGGGAATGATGCAGAATTGACTGGAAAGGGTTCACTTGTTAACGGGGCATTCAATAAAGGCATCCATCTGAACGGTGGTATCGTCCAAATGGCACAGAATGACTTTATTGTTCCGATCGGGGAAAAGACAGAGATTACGATGGAAGCGTGGTTTTATCTGAATCAGCACGCCTCATACGATGGGATTATCTCGATTGAAGCCGCTGCGGGTGGATGTTGTGAATTCCGGACGATGGTGAATCCCGGTTTCAACCCGTTTTGGGATGCTGGGCATCACGCCGACAAAAGTCTTGGGAACTTCAAATTTGAATTGAAAGAGTGGTACCACTACGTATTGGTTGCCGATGGAAAAGATGGCAAAATCTATGTCAACGGTAAATTTATCGGGTCACAACCCGAGAATTTTAAATGGCCCAAGTTCAAAGAGGCAGCGATCTACATCGGTGCTGGCGAAAATCCAAACCTCCATAAAGTCGAAGATGCAATCATCGATGAAGTCGTCATATACGCGGCGGCGTTGACTGAAAAAGAGGTTAGAGAGAATATGGAGTTGAGTATACCGGTGGTCCTTGATGTTGAAGCTCGCGGCAAGTTGGCGGTGACATGGGGAGAATTGAAAACCAATTTCTAAAGTAATTTGTAGGGCGAGGAATGTCTGCCTCAGCCCTACACCAATTCGGAGACGCTATGAAATTAGGATTCCTATCAAAAATTTTTGAAGGTGCGTTGAGTATTGAAAAAACATATAACCAATGCGATAAGGCCCTGGGCGAACTAAAAGCCTACAATGAAAAACGCCAAGAATCGGATTTTCGGATATCAGATGAAGATAAAGCGGAATTAGACGAGGTTGTCGACACTGCTATTACAAATGCGACCCGTATTATTGACAGGGAAGGTGACCGGAATTGGCCCGGGGTGTTTCGGGAAATGCACACGAATTTAGCAAAACTTTATTTGGAACTTGACGAGCACGATAAGGTCCGAGCCGCATGTGAACGCCTCCAAGACTATGGCGAAACTGGTAGGCTGGATGCCGATGAGGTGCTGCAGAGCCTCAAGGAGAAAGAGACAGGCGAGAGCACGTCTTAACAGCAAGTTTTAAGAGTTTTCGGTTCGCCCGCTGCACAGGTTTTCAGTTATTAGTTTTCAGTTAAGAGACTTTCGTTCAATAAGGCCCTCTTGTAACCGACAACTGACAACTAATTTTAAAAAATGCAGTTCCTAAACCCTGCCGCGTTTTATCTACTCGGTGTTATTCCGATTGTAATCGCACTTCACTTTCTGAAATTACGCCGCCGCACCCGCCTCGTCCCCAGCATTATGTTTTGGCTCTCCACTGACGAAGACCGGAGAGCAAATGTTCCTTTCCAAAGGCTCCGTAACTTACTCCTCCCGCTGCTACAGGTCCTGTTCTTGTTGCTCCTTATATTCAGCGTCGCTCGCCCCGCGCTACGTATACCCGGATTTATGCCAGGAAAAGCAGTTCTTATCGTCGATAATTCCGCGAGTATGTTGTCAGAAGAGATGGGAAAAACCCGCCTCACGCTCGCGAAACAGGAAGCGCAGCGATACTTAAAAGAGGTTTCTGCGAGTGGTGGGATGATGGTTATGGTGACGAATTCCCCTGAAACCCACATCCAACAAGTTTTTACAACGGATACCTCGAAACTCCACCAAGCAATAGCAGACATCGAGCAGACCCATGCCCCGCGTAATCTGCGTCCCGTGTTTGATGCAGCAACACGTTATGCGGATTCGCCACAAGACAAGATTATCTTCATTAGTGGGACGTTTGAGAACCTACCGGATATATCGTTGCCTGTGCAGGAAATCGGAGTAGGTGGGAGTGCGGAGAATGTCGGTATCGTTCGGTTTGGTGTTGAAATGTTAGAGGAGCGTTATGAGGTCCTTATCGGCATTCAAAATTTCACGGATATACCGAGGGAATTAGACGTTCAATTGTCGGTGGAGGATGTTCCTCTTGATGATAGAACGGTGTCCATTCCTTCGGGTGGAACTAAATCAGTTCTGTTTTCAGGTGATCCGAGCGGCTTAGAGGGAAAGGTGCTTAGTGGACACCTTGATATAGATGACGACTTTCCACTTGATAACAGGGCTTGGGCACTCTTATCCGCTATTCCTCAACTACGGATTTCGCTTGTGAGTGACAATCGGAAATCGTTGCTATCCGATCTTTTGAAATCATACGGAGATCACGTGAAGTTGGATGTGGTTGACCCGGTAGACTATCACGGCACTGGCGATGCTGATGTTGTAATCTTCGATGGTAGCACGCTCGCCGGACGCGAAGCTTTCGGGGATTTCTCTGAGACTGCCTCTGGATCGCAGCTGGTTTTCATCGTACCCGGGAACAACCTACCCTATATTCAAGAAGATACTCCGATTGTCGAAACAGAGACAACACTTGTCCGCGTTATCAAAGAGGATGGAAACCACCCGCTCATGGAGAGTGTATCGCTACAGGGGCTACAGATAAGCGAGTCTATGCACCGAGTGTTACCCCTCTGGGGACATGCCCTTATTGAGACAGAGAAAGGGGCATTGATATGGCTTGGCAGCAGATCGAATACTCGGCTTCTTGTTTTTGAGTTCGACGCGTTCAACCCCGAAATCTCTGACTTTGCACTGACTTTTCCTGATGGACCGCAATTCATCTATCAGTGTTTAGCGTGGTTTGAAGCAGGGACTGCTCCCTTGCAACCGCTCCAGTCTCAAGGAAGTGGGACCCGACACGCCTTCCGTACTGGAGAACCGGTGAGCATCACGTTGAACCGAGAGGGGCGCACGCTCCACGTGCAGAAACCAGATGAAGAAGCAGTTAAATTGGAGAATTCAGTGTTCACTGAGACGGATCAGATCGGGGTTTATACCCTTTTTGCGGACGATAGACAGATTGAACGGTTCACAGTTAATTTACTCAACACTACGGAGTCGGCACTGTCCCATTCTCCAACGCCAACCACTACAGACCTTTCGATAGATGTGGAAAATGGATTGCAACCGATGAGGCAGGAGATATGGCGTTGGTTTGCACTTTCTGCGTTCCTGCTCCTTCTTTTGGAGTGGTGGTTTTATAGTAAACCCCGTAATTAGTTGAAGGTGGTTCCTAATCGTTATTTTCATCGAAAGCATGTTTTCATGTCAGAGACATTTCGTATGGGTAACCCGCATCCAAAGTTCATTAGCATTGCGAGCTGCAAAAGTAGGATCCCAATTCCGAGAAAGGTGCCAACATACGGCACCCCTCGGATCGGTAAAGGTTTAAAGTATCGGTTATCCGCGACGATACATCGCACGCCTTTTTCAAGCAGTCGGTCTTTTTTCGTATCCAATCATGGACCCCAGAAACCTTTACCTGTCGGCGGGTTAGCATACGTCTCTACTATTCTCAGACTCGGCGTGATGTTTTTACAACTCGCAATGCTCATCAATGTTATCTGCGGACTTCCTACATGAATGTCATGCACATGAAAACCGTTTTTCAATAAATCATTTACGAACCACCCTCATATAGTTAAAGAAGTCCGTAATCTGTACGCACCCTCATATTTTCCTCAAAAAAATACTGGTTCTATCGGCAAGTGCTGAAAAAAATCAAAAAAATATTCTCACCGATTCAGTTTTTCCCACTCCTTTTCAAGATTACATTTGGATCTCTTGCCGCCGTGGATGCTCGGTTCAGCACATAGCAATTCGCGGAGGCGATGCACCGCGTTATGGGCATCTGCAGTTGTGATGTTCAGCACTTCCGTTAGCAAACGTCTATCCAATTCGTGACGCACCGGATCATGAGCTGACTCATTGAAAGGCAACATGCGCTGATGTTTCAAACTGTGAAAGATACGCTCAGCATTTTCTAATGCTTCATCTGACAAACACCGTACATCCAGCGTCGGCATTTGGAGTAAAGCGGTTCTTGAACCTATACCTCTACCGGGTTGTTGTTTGCTGCTATGTGCCCAATGGAGCAGGATCCCTAAGGTTGAATTGCTCCAGAGGGTCCAGGCATAGTCGTAGATAGGCTTCATGAGCACAACATTAGGCAATGAATTTATTCCGAGAGCAGATTTTTCTGTGAAAAGAACTCCAAGGGAATTGGCATTAAAACCTATCATAGTGTTAAAGTGAACCCGTCCGCTACGGGCAAGTATCCTCTGTGCCTTTTCCTGTCGATTGGGACGAGGGATGAGATGGCAATCGGGTTCAACGAGCATTGCTCGCTGTGCGGGGGCATTGAGATGCCATAAGCCCGGATACAGGTCGGTGTTAGTGTAAGTTTTTTCGACATCAAAAGCACCGCGCTCCCCTATTTCATGAATATCCCGATGGTGCGCGCTTACCTCTGCAATATCGTTCACCTGACACATTCGGATTTCTAAAGGACTTATTTGTGTTGGCAACCATATTTCACCGTGTGCTAAGCGATACGTGGATTGGATGAGTGCCATCTCCTTTATCCGAACCGCCTCCCACGCTGCTCCTATCTTTAATGGACAGTTGAGGGCATGCCCCAGGTAGTCGTCTCCGACTTTAATCGAATCGCCGCCGCTTGGTGCATCCTCCAATCTTCGTAAATTTTTAAATTTGTGCGTGGCGTTAGCTATCTCGAGGGCTTCTAATACACTTCTCGGACGATGGTTTAGCGATATAAATATGCCACGCCCCGTGTTACCAGTCTTTTTACCTTTGGTTGCCACTACCATGCACTCTGCTATGCTTGTATCTGCGGAGAACGCGCAATCTTCACCTTCGGCATCCGCGATGGTAATTACAATCACGTCATGGTATTCAGTTGCCCATATACTGCGCACCTTTCGCCAGTGTGGCGAAACGAGACAAGCAATAGGCAAGATGAATCCCATTCTGCTTTTTCCGTTCGCTTTCAGCATCTTGTCTGCAAGATCAACGAAGTCGGAACCGAGCCCCGCATTTCCATCCCCAACCCGCCAATCTTTTTCGCGGCGTGCTTTCCGCATTGCCTTCTCTTCATCTTTGTTCCTGCCGCGCCCTTTAAATACGGCTTTAGGTGTGCCACTGCTTGCATCGGAGTCCGGTCGGGTAAAAGGTGGATTTAGGACAACGATATCAAATTCGTTATGGCGGAATTCGTGTTGCGTCATCACCGTTGTGTCATCCTCACCACCGATTTGTTGCGCTTCTGTGCCCATCATTGGGAGCGGCAATGTTTCAGGAATATCAAACAGATCAAGTGCACCGAGGGCGTAACCGCCATCCCTCTGTCTGCCATAGGGCATTGTGTGGATTCGGGTATTCCCAATTTTCACGGCAGGGTAAATGCTTGTTAGGAGAGAGGCAGTGAGGTGACTGGCATTCGGCATTATATCACATCCGACGAGATTTTTCTCTATCATCCGCGTATGGATACGGCTGCCTTTCCCACCAGCATGTTCGTGTAGTTCAAGGATACGTTGGTATGCCCCGTTAAGAAGCGAACCCGTACCGCATGCGAAATCTGCCACCTTTAGTTCGCTGACCTCCGCTTGTGTTTTCGGAAGGACCAAGGCGGATAGTAACGCGACAGATTCAGGGCGTGTGTAGTTCGCTTTGACATATTTTCGGTCGACGATAAGACGTTGGAAAACGGTTCCAGCGAGTTCATGGAGTTGTGTGAGCCGCTGCTCGACAAGCTCCTTCGCGGTATCACAGAGGTTCGCCAATATCCTATCAACCAGTTCGTCGTCGGTTGCGATTGCCGTGATGAGTCGTCTGGCAACGTGGAAAATTGGACGGTAATTTACCTTGAGAATGATGTTCCAACCTGCAATAACCTGTGCGTAGCGGAGCCGTTTTGCGTTGTCGGACAGCATCCGTTTTAGGGACATTACCCTTTCCATTTCAGGTTTCCCCGCGAGGACACTCTGGAACACAAAAGCATTGGTAACGATAAGCATCGCCATCCGCGAAGTCTGTTCACCTGACTTTTGAAAAAGAATTCCTTCTATTTCTCTGCCGATGCTGGGGCGTTCTTTAATCGCTGCTTCAAGCTGCTGGGCGGCGGTTTCTATCCGTTTTTCCAATAAATCTGCGGCAGCATCTATTTTAGAAATAGGGGTGGTTCTAACACGAATAGCGGTCGAAATGTCGGCGACACTGCCTATTAACCAACCGTTTTGCGGGAAAGATTCTGGCTTTGGTTCGTTATCCTGCTCTGTTGTGTGATTGAACAGCACAAGATCGGGAGATGTTTCGTTTTCTGCTTCCGGTTTATTGAGCAGTTTGTAGGCGATGTCCTCCGCGCGACGCATCTCTGCCTCAATTGTATCTTGTGGCATCGTCCTAAATCGGGCAGGCATGCGGACGCGTAGGACGTTCTCAATAACATTGTAGGTGAGACCGGTAAAGACACTCGGATCAAGGAGCATCCCAAAATGGGCTTCTGCTTGGATGTGACCTGATAGGTTAGGCATATCGCGATCGATTTTCACCTCAATAACAACAGGGTTTCGTCCTGTTTCAGTGACAATCACATCAGGTTTTTGTGTTGCATTGAGGAAAGGTTTTGTAATTTGCTCACTGACGCTCCATGCATCCCGCATGTGGCGCAGAACGTTTACAAACGCGCTGGTGATAGTATTCTCACTGTTTGGCACGATTTCACTAAATTATTTAGGATCAAACAATTTACGCAAACAACGCTGCGTTAGGTTTGCCTCGGTAAAGAACGACACGGTATTGCAAATTCAGCGTCTCATCGGAGGAAAGGTGGAACGGTTCATAGTAGACAGGCGAAGGATGGATTAAACAGTAGTTCTCCCGATTGCGTACCCACCACGTCGTGGGATGACGAGGATTATCGGGGTGATCAACGATAGCGACTCCGTAGGTTTCGTTGTCAGTAGGGTGTTGTGAAGTGAAACTGCACCAACGGCTCTGCTCGCCGAAGATGTCTGTCGGTTCGGTACGTCCATCGGCATCTAATAGATTTCCCGGTGTGATGATATTGTCAAATCGGATTGCCAAACCGCTGTAGAATCTGCCGTCTGCACCGGGTTCACCCCGTCGTAAATCCAAAACGACCTCACGGTCGTTTGGATGCAATGTCAACGACACGGAAATCTGCATCGTATTCGCTGTCGGTGGATGAAGGGTTATCTCCCGTTGCTCGGTGAGATGCGTCACGCCTTGCCAATCTATCCAAGCGTTCTCAGCGACTAAATGTGCACTGTCGGCATCTGCAGCGTGTGAAACAATTCGTTGATGGACGATCTTACCGAAGCCAGTCGGATCGCTACCGAGGGCCGGTTGTTCCCAAAAATTGACCCCGTTCACTTTTTTCCACGCGACCCATAGACCTTGATGGTGGACGTGGTCACCGGGCTCGTTCATCGTAAGCGGTGGCGCACCGGGCAAATTCAAGGGATGGCAGAAGGGACGGTTGCCGTCTTCCGGAAAATGGTAGCCTAAGACCTCCTGTCCATCCCAATCGACTGTTAAACTGTTTTGTGTTTGTGAAAGTGAAAACATCTTTTAATTATACCTTGCGGTTAAGTCACATGGTTTAAGCTTTGACGCTTTTCGGTCAAGAATTAAAGAAACACCCCACGGAATGCCACACGTGCAAATGTAATACAAGGAATGGATTTAGTCTCTCCCCAGACGAAATCCCATATTGATTCGCAAAAACCCCTCCATTACAGACTTGATGCTTGGATCAAACAATAATGGCGAATTCTCCTTGTGTGTCCGTCCTTACTTCTTGGGAGGAGATACCTTAGAAACCATCACCGGATCGTCCTAATCCTAATTGAGATATGGGTTCACCACCTCGCGCTCCAGTGCCAAGCCTTCCCATTCGTCCTCACCGGGGCCGTCGTAAATGAGGGTATGGGGGCCTGCAAACCCTGATTCTTGGGCGAGATCAAGGCATTGCACGTAGTCTTTCTTGTCCATTTCACGCGGGGCTGCAAAATGTGCTTTGGTATGACACGACTCTGCCCATGAAGCGATAGCTGCGAGATCCTCATATTTTGTATCGCCACGCCAGTTGCCGAAGTCGAGACATAACCCTACCTGACCGTCCAACCCACTTAAAATGGTGTTAACGTTTTCAGGCGTAGAAAAGATGGAGAACCAGTTTTCACTCATTAAACGGATGCCCGCGGTGTCAGCCCGTTCGGCGAGTTGTGCGAGGACATCACGGCTCTGTGCCACGGTTTCTGCCGATGGATCGGCTTTACCGCCAATGACGCGGGCACACTTGGCACCGAGTTCCCCAGCGATATGGATCCATTTTTCAATCCACGCGATATCCCGTTCTGAGTCAGAGGGATGGGTAATGTCACCGTCATCAATCAACAAAGAAAAAAGTTCAACATCGGCATCAGCAAGTGCGGATCGGAGTTCAGTGAGATATGTTTTTTCGACAGAAGGCAGATGAAAATGACAAATCTCTAAGGTGTGAATGCCGAATTCGGCGACACGTGCAGGTAACTCCAGAAGTGAAATGGGGCCCTTGTTGTGGGTTTCAACTGGGATTTGCATGCCGTGCGCGGGTCCGGTGAATCCAGGTTTTCCGAGTTGTCGATGCAAACTCCACGTTGAGACTGAGAGTCGAGGTGTTGACATAATTTAATTTCTCCAAGATTTATGATTCTGAATCAAACATGATGCTCACCTAACAACAATTTGAAATACACATCTAACCCAGACGCAGTTTGTTGCTCCTCCATCGGATCTGTCTGAAAATGCTTTTCCAGATAAGGGTGATGCCTAACAGTATCGCGAATGAAAGAAAGTTTATATTGCTGGAATAACTCATCATCTATAAGCACATCGCAATTTCCGAAATAGAAAGGGAGTCTATGCAGGTTCCTTTTGAACACATCTACATAGACGTAGTAATCTAAGTTTTCCTTGTCAATTACAATCGTATGCGCGCGATAACTCTCAACAAACGTGCGGTTCCTTTTGAGTGCGTTGATGTCCCGCATCGTCCAAAAAAAGAGAGAATCATTGTGTATCGGCTGATGCTTTTTACTCGGATATTTGCGAATATAACCTGTAATATAATCAAAATCCCTCAGACAGAAATGTAGACCGTCTTCTCTTCTAAATGGGAAGGAACGGATAAAACTGTAATCCATTCCTTGCATGTCTCTTTGGTAAAGCGCAAGGACAATTGGAAAAGGCGTATGTTTTGCTGATTCAGGAAATTCACAACTGCTGATTAATAGAGCGTTTATCAATCTATAATTCGCGGTGAACTCCTTTAAAAGCCTAAAATTGGTAGGCTTAATCAAATAGGATAGCGGATGTAGGACACAAATGAGGTCTGCTTCAAGTTTATTATAGGAACGGAGAAATGATATACCTAAATCCCGACTTGCTATATCCTCATCTATCTCAAAATCGACATCCTTAATACTGTGACGGATAAGGGATGTTTTATCGTTATAGGGCGGATTCCCAACGACTATCAAATTAGACTGCTGTGGAACACCGAATTTTGCCCTTGATACCTCACGCAAAGCGTTGATTTGAAAGAATCGAACCTTATTATTGTTCTTTTTTGCTACATCGATTGCGGTTTCGTCTATATCACATCCAATTGTGATAGACTGCCCACAGTTTCTCAGAAAATCCCCATATCCACACGCGCTATCAATGACAGTGGTCTGTGAATCAGCATAAGGAGCAATCATCTTCCAAGCTATATCTACAATTTTGGTGGGAGTATAATAACTCCCCAAATTGACTCTGTTCTCATACGCTAAGTGTGCTTGGCTCATTTGTTATTCAATTACAAATTTCGGTCAATCCATGCCACGACTTTTTCGACCATAACAGCAGTCCCGTCACCAGAAAAGACGTGATCTACGCCCGGCAGTTCCAGGAGTTCTGTCTCTTCGTTTGCGTACTGTAAAATGTCGTGACTATCCCCAATGGGAACGATATCGTCTTCTGTACCGTGAACCAAAAGCCACGGAACGGCAAATTTACTCGCGTTTTTTGCGACACTGTCTATCGTCGCCATATCATCCACATAAGTTTGTGAGAGCGGGCAGTCAGGCTCATCCCACATAAAGCCTTCATCGGGTGTAGCATCGCCAAATTCACGTTGTGCAAATGCTTTCGTGTGCACCATGCCGGCGAGCGAAATCAATAGTTGGATACGTTCATCGCTGGCAGCGCGCAGCACGCCAACCGCACCACCCATGCTATGTCCGACGTAGCAGACGTTGTATCCATCAAGCGCGTCAATGACGTTTCCGAGGTCTGCCACCTCTTTCGTGATAGTTGAATCTGTAAATGCCCCATCCGATCCACCGTTGCCGGAGAAGGAGAAGCGCAGTGCAGAGATACCAGCAGCAGCGAGTCCCTCCGCTAAGGCAACGAGTGCAGGTCTGTCCTTATTGCCAGTGACACCGTGTCCAATCACCACAATTCTGTCGCCTTCGCCTTCGTGAAAGGAGTAATCAAGGCGTTCACCATGTCCGTTTCTAATTTCACCAAACATTTTTTAAGGGATGCCTTTCTTGCGCAAGCCTATAGAGACCTGCGGGACAATGTTTCAGGCAGGTTTTCGGTTAAGTAGGAGGAGGTTCCGTCACCTCAACAGCAGCACGCCATCACATTAGTAGGTGCGGTTTGAAGAAGACGAAATAAATATTACGGTAACCAACGAGCAATCAATTGCCCCACGACAAACCGGACTGCTGGTAGCAGTGACCTATCGCTTGTTCAGAGATTACCGATTAAATTCCTCATCTTCATCAAACTGCACCAATCACTCTGATGAATGACTGTGGACGGCTATTTTAGTGCCCATTGCTCTTCAATGCTTCAACAACCTTCTCTGGTTTGATCGGTAATTCGTTGATTCGCACACCGATGGCATCTTTGACGGCGTTTGCCATTGTTGCCAACGTTGGCGTGATAGGTGGTTCACCAACCCCTTTGGCACCATAGGGACCGTTGGGTGCAGGCACCTCAACAATGACAGACTCTACCGTTGGGAGGTCTGCTGAGGTTGGGACGCGGTAATCGACAAAACCCGGATTGATGTTACCGTTTTCTCCGTACTGCATCTCTTCCATCATTGCCCACGCATAACCTTGCACTGTGCCACCCTCAATTTGCCCTTCAACAGCCATTGGATTAATGGCGTAGCCGACATCTTGCGAAGCGACAAGTTTGAGGACTCTCGTTCTACCGGTGTCCGGGTCTACCTCGACTTTCGCAATCTGTGCTGCGAGGGCCGGTGTGCTTGGTTGTCGGGCAAAGGAACCTTTTCCAACGATAGGACCGCCGGTTGTGGATAAACTATACGCCGCAAGTTCACCTAACGAAATGGATTTCGGCGGATCTGCGGAAACAATATGGACTCCCCCATCTTTGAGTTCAAGGTTGTCCACATTCGTATTGAGACGTTCTGAGGCAAGTTCGAGGATACGGCGATGCGCGTCTTCAGCCGCCAATTTTGCGGTATTGCCCATGGTGAACGTAACAACACTTCCACCTGAACCGGTAGAGTACGGAGCGGAATCTGTATCACCGCGCCGAATTGTAACGCTTTCATACGGCACTGTCAGGATTTCAGCGATAATCTGTGAAATAGCAGTATCCGTTCCAGTGATGTCCATAGATCCATGGAAGATACGAACACTTCCGTCTTCATGGACAGAAACATAAACACCACCCGGGCCGCAACCGTTTGTCCAATCACCAACAGCAACGCCCCATCCTTGGTTCTCACCAGCTTCCCGATCCCACCATCCAGAGGCATCAGCGACGGCTTCCAAAGTTTCTTTGTAACCCACTTTGGGCTCCGCAGCACCTGCAGGGACAAGGTCACCTTCTTCGCGCATATTCATGAGACGGAATTTAACCGGATCCATGCCGATGCGTTCAGCAATTTCGTCGAGCTGGGATTCACCTGCGAAAATGGCTTGAGGGGCACCGGGTGCTCTGTAGGCAGCAGTCCCAGATTTATTGGTGTGAACGCCATAAGCGTCTACCTTAAGATTCGGAATTTTGTAGACCCCGCGGACTCGAATTGTACTACCGATCGATGCGCCGGACACAGAACCGGAATCCCAAAAGGCGAGTGCCTCCCGTGCCATAAGATGTCCGTCTTTCGTGGCACCTGTCTTGATTTTAATAACACATCCGGGCGCAGGTCTACCATCAATAAATTCCTCTTCACGTGTCATCTGGACACGGACAGGACGCCCCGTTTTCTGCGAAAGCAACACGGCCGGAACGTGTGTAATAATAACACCAAAACGTCCTCCAAAACCACCGCCCATTGTTGTGCCGATGACATTAATTTGAGTCAACGGAATACCCAGCGTTCCAGCGATACCGGAACGGATAGCGAATGGACCTTGCGTGGATGCCCAGACAGTAATCTTGCCGGATGAGTCCGCACTGGCGACAGAGACGTGGGGTTCCATGTAAGTTTGGTGGACTCTCGGAATCACATAGGTATCCTCAACAACGACATCAGATTCAGCGAATCCTTTCTCAACATCACCCGCTTCGGAGTGGCTCTCGGCAGAGATGTTATAGTAGACCTCATCAGGGTATTCCTCTAATGCCGCTTCAAGTTTGCTGATTTCGTCGCTGTGATCGTTCTCCTTATCACGAGAGAGTTTCCGGATTTGTGTGCTGATTTCCCGGCGATTGGGTCCATCTTTTGTTGCATCACCGTGCAAACGTGGTGCTGATGACTGAATTGCTTCCATAACATCTTGCACAACCGGTAGCACTTCGTATTCAATCTTAACGAGTTCAGCGGCTTCCTCGGCAATATCGGGATCGGTTGCCGCAACGGCAGCAAGCGGCTCGCCTAAGTAAAGCACCTTATCAGTCGCGAAGACTCTTCTACCGCTCGGTACATCGTCCTGCGTAATAATCGCCCTAACCCCGGGAAGTTTTTCGGCTTCGCTGGTGTCGATACTGAGTATGTTGGCATGGGGATGTTGACTGCGGACGATTTTGCCGTAGAGCATACCGGGGGGATGAACATCTGCTCCGTATTGGGCGGCACCGGTTACCTTTTCAACAGCATCAACGCGTGCAACCTTTTGTCCGACAACAGTATATTCTGACATCACATTCTCCTTTCGTAGTGGCTATCAACTGTCGGTTGTCAGTTATCAGCAAAAAGGGTCCTGGTGGAGGTCCTTCTTATTGCTGACCGCTGACCGCTGACCGCTGATAACTCTTATGTGCTTGCGACGAGTTGGTGGAGTTTACCGCGTCCAATAGCAGTATTACATCTTTTACAGACTTTTACGGTATTTTCTCCGACTTCTCGATCATAAAGGACTTTCACACCTGTGCGCTCACAAACCGGACAGGTTCCCCGGCCGTTGTTATATTCGCCGTTGTGAACTTGTCCGTTTGGATCTACGTACAGGTGCCTTATGCCCGCTCCACGATGCGTCTTTGCCATGTGTTCTCCTATTGCAAATAATCTTTTAGCCTCGATTTCAGATCGAGATTTATCTAACAAGTTTTGGATACTTGCGTGCTGCGTTAAAAACTGTCCTTTACGCAGACGTTCTGACTTCTTCCGCGGCATTCAAAATTGCTTCAAGAATTTTTGTGTATCCGGTGCAACGACAGATATTCCCACCGAGTGCATGCCTGAATTCTTCCTCGGTCCTGTCCGGATTCTCGTCCAAGAGTGCCTTTGATGCCATGATGAAACCGGGGGTACAGAAACCACATTGATAGCCACCTGTGTTAATGAACGCCTGTTGAACAGGATGAAGTTCACCGTCACTGGCTAAACCTTCAATAGTGGTAATCTGTTTCTCGGATGCTGTGACACCGAGCACCATGCAGGATGTAACGGCTTTACCATCAACGATAACGGTGCAGGCACCGCAGTCGCCTGTACTACACCCTTCTTTCGTTCCCGTTAAACCGATCGTATCGCGAAGCACAGCCAACAGGGTTTTGCGCGGTTCGACGAGTAAATCGTATTCGTCCCCGTTCACCTTTAGACTGACAGGGTGTTTTGCCATATTTTTTTCTCCTTTTTTAATTTTACCTTGCGATTAAACAACGTGGGTTGAGACTTTGGTGTTCTCTTCTCGGGAGGCATCTGCGCCGTTGTTGCAGGCTGCCTTCCCGACTGTAGGAGTGAACTCCGATTCCTGATAAAATGAATAATTGGATTTATGCCCTCGCGACTGCTTCTTGTAAGGTGCGTCTCGTCAGTACATCGACCATCTCTTTGCGATGTTCTGCGGAGCATCGTAAATCGGATATCGGGCTGGAAGCGGCCGCCGCGGCTTCACCGGCTTGTTCCAAGAGTTCCGCTGTCAGCTCATTGCCTCTGAGAAGATTCTCCGCTTCTGTCGCACGAATGGGCGTAGGGGCAACAGCTGCGAGTCCGATTCTGGCATCTGTGATTGTTCCATTGTCCAGATTGACAGCAGCAGCAACACCGATGAATGCCAGATCCATCACTTCGCGAATTTTATGCTTGATGTAGTGGGAGCCAGACGCAGGATTCGGTAGACGAAAACGTGTGATAATCTCACCGGGTGTTAAGACGGTCTGTCCAGGTCCCGTGAAAAGTTCGTCAATCGATACGGTACGCTCGCCATCTGCACTTGCAATGTCGACCTGCGCATCGGCGACGAGTAGACCCGCAACAGTGTCCGCGGCAGGAGAAGCGTGTGCAATGTTCCCACCAATGGTTGCGAGGTTGCGAATCTGGATAGAGCCGATTTCCGCGGCACCTTCTGCCAGTGCAGTGTGGTGCTTCTGAATATCTGCTGATAACTCGATCTCCCGCACCTTCGTCATCGCACCCACGCTGATACTCCCATCGGCTTCTGTAGTGACACCCGCCAATCCCGAAATTTTCTGCAAACTAATCACGGACTGCGGCGTTTCGGTGAGTGCTTTCATACCGATAACGAGGTCTGTCCCGCCCGCAAGGAGTTGCGCGTGTTCCTGGGCGAATAACCGAGATGCCTCCGCGAGGGTGGTAGGTTCAAAAAACTCAAAACCTTTCAAATCTAATCCTCCATTTCATTCACGTTCCTTCAAGATAATATGTTCGACTTGCACATGCTTCTGCACGCCCAACGACACCTTTTTAGGATTTACGTACGCTGTTCTTTTGTAGCATCACCTGTGAGGTTGTGCCACGAGAACACCTGCGTTTTTTTTCAAGGTTCTCGCTCTCACAAAATGTCAGATGGTCAAAATTGCGTAAGTCCTGCTTTTAAAGAATACTCAATTGAAGAGTAATTTGTCAACCTAAAATCCGCTGGGTATGCTCTCACGGGATGTGCCAACCGGGTATCGGTTCGGCGCGGAGTCCTTCCAATTCATAAAGTTCATCTACGCTGACTTCGCGACCAAGTTTCGCCGACAAGAGTGCTCCGCTCATAATCTCTGTAACCTTCAGACCAACGTCTCCATTGCTGACAGGTTGAGCATCACTATTACAAGCATCCAGGAAATCACGAAATTTATCGGGGAAGGACTTATTTGGGAGTTCCAAGGGTGTTTCGACAAGATTGCCTTGGTAGCGTCTACGATTGCCCTGATCATCGGTATCCCACTCACCCTGTTCCAGGAAGAGCTTATCGTTGCTAAACGAACCTTTAGATCCGAAAATGAAAATACCTTGCGGTTGCCCCGCCATATTGCTTGACCAACCGTTTTCGTATGTGAACGACATCCCGTTTGTAAACCGTACAAACACGGAGGCGTGTTCTTCAACGTCGTTGATGGGTTCACCCGTATATTCAGGGAGCATGCCGCGGTAGGCGATACCACTGATGGTAGCGGGTTGTGGTGAACCGAGCAGATAGATGGATCGGTTGATGAGGTAGACCCCTGTGTCATATATGGTGCCGCCACCGCTGTAGACCGAATGGAGGAACCATTTGCCGTAACCGAACATATCTACATTCGGTCTGCCACGGACACGGTAACTGGTCAATCTGCCGTAATAGACATCACCGAGTTTCCCAGAGGCAATGTAGTCCCGGATAGCGTAACTTGTCGGATCGAGGCATGTACCGCCGCTTTGGTATGCGAGTTTAACGCCAGCGGCATCACAGGCATCCCGCATATTTCTCGCCTCCGTTGCTGTGCGCGCCATCGGTTTTTCGCAGAAGACATGCTTTCCAGCCTGAGCCGCTGCGACTGTGGCAGACTCATGGACAAACGGTGGTAGGGCAAGACTGACGGCATCTAAATCACATTCCCTCAACATTTCGTTGTAGTCGCTGAAGATTTTGACACCCTTGTCGCTATATTCTGACCAGAGTGCAGTGTCTGCCTCCAACTGCTCCTGTACTTCCGCTGTATCTGCCTTTCCTGCGTCGACTTTTGCGGCTTCGGCTCGCGATGCAGCACCAGAAAGGACTTCTGCATGTCGCCGCTTTACATTCGCTTCCACAGTATCGCAAACAGCAACGATCTCGGCGTGCTGTGGATGGTCAAGATACCCGTTGACATGTGAACCGGCTACCATACCGCATCCAATAATCCCGATTTTAATCCGCTTTGACATGATAATACTCCTTTTCAGGGTTAAATTGCCTAAAATTCATGCAATCGGGGTTGAAAACCCTCCCACGGAGAATTAGACGTTACGCCTACAACCGGCCTGACGGCGTATGTCCCGCACCTACTTTGACATGTGTATCCGCCAGCTGCGTTTGCACGTGCGCAATGCACTCTTGAAGGTTTTTGAATGGGGAACTCGGATATGACTCTATACTAAAATTCAGGTCATTCTCACCGAAGGTTACCATATCCACGCCGGGTTTCGCGAATTTGCTGACGTTAATCACGGCATCGACAGACTCAATCTGTAAGATGAGTATGCCGGTATTGTTCCACCACTCGGCGTACTCAAGGCGGTCCATACCGCCTTTGATACCGTAACCACTGCTGGGACCCCAACTCCGCTTCCCTTTCTGAGGGTAGTAGAATGCATCAATTGCCTCGTCCACTGTTTCTACTTTTTCGACTTGTGGGACAACAATCGCGAGGGGACCCAGATCCAATAGATTGCCGATGAGATACGCATGACGGGTGTGCTTGATACGAAGCTGCACGCCTACATCGAATTCACTCGCCATCGCGCAATATTCAACGAGTTTGTCCTCATTTGCGGCACCGTGCTGATGGTCGGTACTAATCAAATCGTAGTTGCCTTGACCGAGAACCGCTTCCATCTCGTCCCGGGTGCAACCGAACGAAACACCAGACGCAATGTTAACGGCTTCTTTATTATGGATGCGTTGTTTTAAAGACAAAGGGATGACCTCCTGAGGGTTCAACGAGATTGTGATGTCCATTATAGACGTTTTGAGATTTTTGTCAAGTTTTTTGGAATCACCAACCCTTCTAACTTTCCTCAAAGAGATATAAAATTGAGAGAAGCTCCCAAATTCAATCGCTCTGTGAAATGAGAAACAACCGAAATCTTGAAAATTTCACGAAATTTTGCTAATCTGTATGCTTATAGTAGAATCCGAAAATAAATTTACACTTGTAGCATAGCCTGTTAGGCTGTGCCATCAGATACATATAACTTCAGAGTCCACACTCCGCTACAAAT
>RKRR01000057.1 GCA_007571305.1 Candidatus Poribacteria bacterium
GAACTCCTTTGGGTCAAAAAAATGAAACATTATCACTTCATGATACCAAAAGAGTTCTCTTTATTCAAAACTCTTCTATTATTTATCAAACTCACGTTAGTTACTTTTCACATCGAGCTGCGGTCTCAGCATCCGTTTCTATCAGTGGATCTTGTCCTGGTGGTGACGGAGTCCAAGATTATGCCTACGCTCAGGCCCCTTAACATTGCGGTGGTGGTTCCTTAGGAATCGTCATCTTAGATTGGAGGCAAACAATGTTTCAGAGACATTTAATCGGCGGACTTCTTTTCTTCGTTCTGATTGTTGTGGGTGGGCTTCTTTATCTGGAACACGTTAAGCGCACCTCTCAAGAAGCAATAGAGAAAACGAGAGAGGCACTGTTACAGATGGAACCTATCTCACCCATTCAGCATAACCAGCAATTCGAGACTCCAGACCTCGACATCGTGGAACAAACAGATGCGCCAACCATTGATGATCCACATTCTTACAATATGGTACCTGAAGAGATAGATGTAAGGTTTGCAGATGACGCAGACCTTCCGGTTCCTATGGATATATTGGATATGCCCATGGTGTTGGAAATCCCAGAAACAGAGGATTTCAAAACAACTCCTGATGGATATCCCTTGATTCCTTACTGGGATTATCCTGAAGACGAACAAAACGGCTGGTCTTATGATCATAAGTTGATAGACCATGTGCTTGTAAAACTTTGGCGACAGGGCGAGCGAGACTTTATAGGTGGTTCGATAGACCATGATACCAACAGAATTCGCGCACATTACCTCAATACACTCTATGTTGAATGGAAAGAAGTCGAACATCCTGATGGTGGGATGGTCGAGATAATTACGAGGGCTCTTGGGGGTGGCGATGTGGATTGGGATCGAGAAGGTCCCTTCGATCTTCCACCCCCTGGGGTGCGTTTAATTGATATAAACTCAACTAAAGGCAAAGGCGTTGATCCCTTTAGTTTCCTAACCTCTGAGGAGTTACCCAAATGAAACTTCTAACAATATAGTATCAACGCGCACGCCCTTTGGCGGCTAATAAGCGAGTCATGGAAGTTTCTGCGGTCTGCAGGGGTGTTATGTCTTCTGTGGTACGCCTCTCCGATGGCATAGGGTTCTCTACCGGTGTCCGTATCCTCTGAATCTCTGCCGGACTGTCCACGGATTTTCCTTGGAATCTATCAAGAAACTCTGTGAGATACCTATTCGTTATGCTGAAACGCCGGAGGATCATCTCTAACACAAACAGAATGGCAGCGACAACCAATAGTGCTTGGGCAAGTGAAGTTTGTCTTTCGATTGCCTCCCCCGCCGGTGCTGCTATCTGTGTGGATGTAGGTTCGTGAATACCACCGGTGGCAGTTGTGAGCATCTTTAATGACGTGGTATCGCCCCTAAACACAGCGTACTCTGCCGGATAAGGAAGCGACAAGGTTTCGACACTTCTACGCGTATCGCCCTCACGCTCAGCAGTGACGATATAGGTGCCACTGTCCTGTGTCTGAAATGTGCCGCTGTAACGTGTCGGTGTAACCTGTTGGATATCAACGATCTCACCTATGCGATCTGGACCTACGACGTGGACATTATAAGACGCTTCTGACGGTGCCTGTGTATCAATGTTGACCTCGGCAACACCGTGGTGCATGGATACTCTGAGATCGAAGTCGGAACCTGCATCTACAGCGGGTAGCGTCCAATTGATAACTTGTCCCCAAAACTTTCCAAAGTTGTGCCATGGAATCCACTCTTTTGCCCATGCCGATTTAACATCTGATGTCCAAGCGATGGCTTTCCCCAAGCCGCAGTTCCAACCTGCAAGAATGGGTTCATCTTTATGCGAGTGGATGAACACCTGGGCAGTCTCTTTTTCCGTCGTGGCTACATATCCGTGGAGCGGCGGTGGCGTTTCTATACCCTTCACAATTGATTTAGTTGTCGTAGCGATAACGGGTTGAAAGGGATCTTGAACGATGTAGTGCTGCGTTTCTCGGACGGCTTCGGTTAAAATAGATGGCAATTGCTGAATATTTTCCACAAAGACAGCGCGTCCACCCCCGTTCTCCGCGAACTGCGTGAGGAGTTCCTTGTTTGCCTCACCTATCGCAATTGCCGTGATACTGATGCGGGCTTCAGCAATCTGTTTCGCCAAGTCAAGGAAAGTGGACGTGTCACCAGCAGATTTACCATCTGATAAGAGAACGATGTGCTTCTGTTTTGCGTCGTTTGCTTTGAGCATCTCGTATGCCCGTTTTATCGCATCTTCCATCTTCGTAGTGCCGCCTGTCGGTCTCAGTCTACTCACGGCTTGGCGGAGTGCCTTGTGATCAGATGTAAGGTCGGAGATACGGTGAACATCTACGTTGAAACCGAGAATTCCCGCCTTATCTTCCTCATCGAGATTACGGATGCCAGCACGTACGCCTTCAATTGCGAGTCCGATTTTTTGCCGCGCCTCAACGTAGTTTGCCATACTTCCCGATGTGTCAAGCACGAAAACAATTGAGACAGCCTCTTTACGTTCACGTGGTGTCATTTCTACGGGTAGGACGCGCTCCAACGCCGTATCGGTATAGCCCCCGGGTCCATAAGCACGTCCGCCACCGATGACCACTAATCCGTGTCCGAGATCGCGGACGTAATTCTCAATGTTCTGCAACTGTTCAGATGAGAGTATCTCTACAGAAACATTGCTCAGAATCAAGACATGGCTACGTTGGAGTTCCACTAATCCGGCTGGCACCTCTGTAGGGGATATTGCTTCGACGACGAAACCGTTCTCCTCGAGGACGGTTTCCAGTGCCGCAGTGTGTTCCAGATCTTCTTCTACATATAAGGCGTGTGGTTTGTCCTGAATTGTCACAACCCCGTGTCCTTGATTATTTTCAGGAATTTCATCGGTTACCTGCAATCTTAGTGTATATCTATGGTTTCCTTCTTTTGATGGCTGTTCTGTGGTTAGCGAAACGGAATGTCTACCGCTTCGCAATGTCCATTCATACTCACGGATTGACATTGCGTCGCGATAGAGGGTGGCAGTTAACGTCGGGATACTCCCATCAGTTTCGATCACTGCTCCAATCTCAAAACTTTGTCCCTTGCGAACCTGAGACGGCATCTGTAATTGGACTACCCGAACTGCATCGTTAACAGGACCGAGAGGGACCGTTAATATCTCGATGTCGCTTGCCGAGAGCAAGGGTAGATAGTTTTTAAGTGATGTTCCGCCAGTGTTGTGGATTCCATCGCTGAATAGGACTATCCGTCGATGATAATCGTCTGGTAATAAGGCGATTGCCCGCTTGAGTGCGGTAAGCACATCCGTGCTATCTCGTAACTTCGTTCGCTCTGTGAGTGTTTCCAAGGAGACTATAGGCGAAATTTCTGTTGGCTGATCCTGCTTTTGTCGGACTTCCAATAAGATCACGGTTTCCCTTGCAAAACCGATGATGCCGAATTTGTCAGTTGATTTCAACTTTGCGACAGTAGCACTTATCTGCTTGGATATATCTTTATATTGTGTAGGGTGAACGCTTTCGGAGGCATCAATTAAGAAAACGACAGCGAGACGTTGTTCATGGCTCGTCCGGTGGAGATTGGCTAAGGCAAGGATTGCACAGAGAAATGCCGCGCCCCTAAGGAAGAAGGTTACCCGCTTTCGCCACTGTGCTGTGCTGAGATGTGCTCTCCGTTGTACAAAGATTAGCACAGGGATCACAGCGAGTAGAATTAGGAAAAGGGGTGCTCGGAAATCAAACATTTTGAGAAGTTATTGGTTATCAGTTATGGGTTGTCAGTTACAGTAAAATCCGAAAACAGGTTGACACGTGTAGCATCGCCTGTTAGGCGGTGCCAGTCAGAACATATCAGATAACTTCAGAGTTCACACGACGCTATAATGTCTAAGTCATTACGGAATCTACTATAAGATCCGTTCAGTAACAATCTAACCCTTGCTCATAAGCACCGCGATTGTCAAGGAATGCCTTTAGAACCGATGACCGTTGACAATTGATAACCGACGATAAAAATACGATTGGTTGCGGAGCTCCTCAGTTTTATGAGTTGACATAACTTTAACCTCAATTATGAGCCCACGGTGTTCTGCTCTATCGCCTCTGCATCCGACTGATATTTCTGTTCGTTGAATAACAAGATGAAAACGATTGCAGCGAGGACTGTTACGACAATCGGCACCATAAAGATTTTCGCCCATGCGTGTCCACCTTCTGCATAAGCGAAAAAGTCATGCACACGACCACTCACAATATGTCCGACTAACATCCCAAACCCATTCGTGACAAAGAGGAGCAGGGATTGCGAACTCGCTCGGATATCTTGCGGACTTAACCGTTCTACAGCGATCATCCCACCGACGAAGAAGAATGAATAACAGATACCGTGTAATGTTTGCGCGCCAATAACCAACCATACGGGTTGACCAATGGCAAAGATAGCGTAACGAACGGGCCACGCGAGAATACCCAAAAAGATAGTGAACCGCATTCCAAACCGCCGCAGACACGGAAATAGAAGGAGCATGAGCAGCACTTCAGCCACTTGACCGAGACTCATCGCTAAATTGGCACTACTTCCCGCTAAACCAATGCCGTGTTCAGCTTCAGTTAGAAACAGATATGTCAAATTGTAATAGAAGGGAAGTTCAATAGCAACCACGAAGGAGATAATCAGCAGTACAGCGAAGTTTCGGTTTGAGACAAGGGAAAAGGCTTCAAGAAAGGCATAAGGGTTTTTTGCCTCTTTGCTCGGCGGCGTGTTTGGCAGCGTTAAGCAGTAGACACCCATAATGAATGAAAGGATGGCTCCGAAGAGAAGGCAATCTCCGACGTGTGGAAGGGTTGTTTCTTGTCCTTCCCAAAATCGGAGATATACACTCAGGATCCAATTAATCGCTATCCAACCGAGTGTCCCGAAAACCCGTATGTTTCCGAATTTGTCCGACTGACCCATGTGGTGGAAAGCGATCGCGTTCGTCAAGGCGATTGTCGGCATGTAGAGAATGGCGTGCAGGAAAATCGCGCCCCACATCATCGGGAAACTTGTTTGTCTCCATGCGAAAAGCAGACAGACACCGCCCAGGATATGCGATATCGCCGCAAATACTTGTGCTGGCATGAGTCGATCCGCGATCCAACCTGCGATGATCGGAGAAACTATCGAACCGATAGCAGTCGTCCCGAAGACGTAACTAATCTGCTTACCGGTAAACCCAAGATTTTGCATGTGCCCAGCAATGAGCACTGCCCACGCTCCCCATATAGCGAACTGTAAGAACATCATTCCTGATAACCGTGCGAAGGTTCCCAATCCTGCTTGTCTATTTTCCATTTTTTTAATTATTCCTTGCGGGGTAATGAAAGGGATTTGAACTGCGACGTGCCTTCCCTCTATCTGTCCTCCATTACATTACGGACTATGGATTTGGATGGAGGAGAGGAAAAACGGGAAGGGATCCCTACCTGTCGATCTTCCAACCTTTCAATCAAAAACACAGCCTGCAACGACGGCGCAGGCGGATATGAGAAAAAACAGGCAATAAACATAAGACTTCATCTAACGCCTTGCGAATCATTAAAAATCGGTGCTGTTGATTGCACCACGTGCATGCCAGCATTGGACACCTTCGCGAAAGTTTCGTCCGCTGATTCTGTATAGTCCACTATCCCAGGCACCACAACGGGTGAAGTTAGGTCATCTACCAGATAGATTTTCTTGGCTAATTCAGTGTCCATTTGCTGAATTTCTGTAAGGAGATCACTCGCAGTCCAAGCGACACAGTGGCTCTTCGCCTGGCCAGCGATAATCACGCGGTCGTATCCGAGGAGCATTTCGAGGAAGGTGCTGTTCCTTTGGTCGATTGGGTTTCCATCAGGATCATTGATGACTTCCGGACGCAAAACCGAATAGTTTTCAGTGAGTGGATTCTGCCCTTTGATTTCATAGTGCACCTGAGTTCCACGAGCAATCGCGTGGAAAAAGCAGGCTTCATCAACTGCAGAGACAACGGCATGCCCAATCCCACCGAGCATCGCATGGTAGGGCCATATCGCGAGCGGATATTTTCCATCGGCAGTGAGGGTCCTGACGTAGTGTTCGCTGTACGCCTTGAGCCATGCGTATTGATCGGATTCTGGAACTTGAGATGGAAGATTTAGGCTACCGATGACAGCCGGATTGACACGCCATTTACCTGTCTCCATATCAGCCTGTGTAATTAAAGTTTGTAAGGGTACGGGGTGCTCACCTAAGTCGTTAATCCAAAAGACTTCGTGGAATATCTGCATTGCAGTATGTGTGTCCAGCGTGCAAGCGATTTTGGTAATATGTGGTAGATTGTGATAGATAAATTGGCACAAGCGGATGTTGTCTTCTACTGCACCATTACCTGATCTGCCGCCGACGAAAAGTTCAAAATCGGGAATACAGAATGTATTTTGGACATCAATGAGCAGCAAGCAGGTCCGAAAACTATCCTCGAATGCGGGACGGATTGCGTGTTCCCGGGCCCATACCTGTGCATCGCGTTGGCGTTCTTGATAAGGGATCCGCCAGACTTGGTTGACCTGACCGACATCGAAATGGGCTGGGATGGGGAGTTGTGGGACAGACATTTCCTGTGTCCTTCGTTTTTTAATTCTCTTTGCAGTTCGATGAAGTGGGACAGTTATTTCCACTGACCGTCGATTGCTGATAGTTGATAGTTGTTATTGAGATTTTAGAGGATTTCGCGGTTTTTATCAATAAAAAATTGCTTGATATGTAGAACAAGGTGCGTTAACATTGAAGAGACATTCACCAGTTAGTTTCTCTCGTGGGTAAGTATTGATTTGAATAACACAGGACTTACGCAATTTTGACCATAGGACGCTTGGTGAGAGGCAGAACACCAAAAAAACAGGGGTTCTCGTGGCACAACCTGACAGGTTATGCTACAAAACAGCAGTATGCGTAAGCCCTATAACACATAAAATGAAATGAGAAAATTTTTTGATTCGCTCCCAGACTTAGAGGATAGACTTGATCGCGTAGAGGATCGGATGCGACAGGCGCGCAGGCGGCTTGAGCGACAAGTAGAAGAAGCACTCATCCCGCTCGATATTCAGGAGGACTTCACCGTCTCTGAATTGGAAGGTGATGTGATGCTCGTTTCACGGAACGATGATTTACACGATAAGGTGAGAAACCTTCTGCGTTCCGAAGGCTACGGGTGCGATATCCCAGAGCGTACTTCGGAAGCCATCGGTTTGCTGAAATTAAACAAATATCGAATGATAATTGCGGATTGCGTCCATCGATCGCGATGGCGGCTTTTTGAATATATTAAGAGGTATCAGCCATACGTCAAGATCATCGCAATTGTCCCCAATGACGGAAGAGCACGCGAAGCGATGGCGTGGGGTAGTTACAGTTTCCTAATGGGACGGGATTTTGACCCAGAGCAGTTGCGTACCTGTCTCATCAGCTCGCTGAAATTGCGGCATCGCGTCTGCTGGTTGTTAGCACACGGGGAGCGTTGCAACCGCTCGTGTGTCGATAGTTTCCAGTCTGATGAAGATTTCGGAGAAATCGAATGAAGCACCGCACTGATGTTCATACCCTCTTGCAGCAGCGACTGAAACAGGTGGATCGACAGACCCATGTTGTCCGTTACCAACTTCAACGCAAGGTCAAGATGGCACTTGGACCGCTCGATATTCAGGAAGCAAGAGGGGTTTCACAAATTCAAGGTGACGTGTTGTTTGTTGGTTATCATACGAATGTCCGGCGCAGGGTGGAGGATGTGCTCCGTGCTGAGGGATACCGATACGATACCGTTGAGGCTGAAGATGCACCCAGTTTTTTACGACTTGCCCGCTATCGCTTGGTTATTTTCGATTGGACTTCGCGAGGATATTGGCGGATTTTTAACGATGTTCGGGAAAATAAAAAGCATATCAAAATTGTTGTCCTCGTCACAAGCGAAGCGCGGGCTCGAGCGACGATGGATGGAGGCGGTTATAGTTATATATGGGGACAGGACTTCGATCCTGAGCAATTGTGCACATGCTTGCGGAGTGCATTGCAATTAAAGCATCCCGTCTGTGCGTTACTTAAGCACAACGAACTTTGTAACCGCTCCTGTGTTTATGACTATGAATCGGGGACACAAGACAACGTATAGTTTGGAAAGTCTACGGATTCTTTTTTAGCTTTCGCCCATTGCGTCATTTTTTTTCACGGATGACACGTCTCAAGCTGCGTCATCTATCACGTAGAGATTTCTTGTTCCATCGCGATTAGATGTAAAAAACGATTTTTATAGTAGAATCCGACAATAAATTTACACTTGTAGCATAGCCTGTTAGGCTGTGCCATCTATAACTTCAGAGTCCACACAACGCTACAAGTGTCCAAGTAATTACGGAATCTACTATAAGGAAACTGCCCCGACACATCGCTGTGACGTGTGGGTTTCTGTTCATCCAGTTGCTGTGCATGAAAGGGCTGTTCCAGAGGCGTTATCGTCTGCGGTAACCTGTCCGCCTTTTCGGTGTCAAGGTGTGATAGGTCTCGAGGCGGAGCGTTGTTGGCTGTCCGTCTTTTTCGAGCGTCACCTGTTTTTTTGCGATGGCTTGAACCTTCCACCCGCCGAGCGTTGAACCGAGTTCGACCGCGTGGGTTTTCTGTCCGTTTGTTGTTTGGAGAAACGCTTTCGGCGGTGTGTCCCCATCGGTGGCGATGAGTGTTCCGATGAGGCGGTAGGGGAAACTTTGGCGTGGCGGTGTCCAACCGAGCGGACGAAATAGGTTGTTGTCAATGATGACGCGGTAGAAGTCTTTGACGGGTGCTTTTTGCGGCATCTGTCGCCGCAGAGGGGGCGCCGTCTCCGTGACGATGATACGGGTTTGCGGGGGTGTGTTGGGACGGCAAACACCGAGTTTCCAAAAACCGAACAAGACGAATAGACAGAGGAAAAGAGAAACGAGGGCGATTTTCAAGGGGGAGTGCAAAGGGGACACAGGAGTCCCCTTTGCTGATGTCCTTAGGAGTCGTCAGGCACCGAATTGTGGTTCGGGTTATCGGTATGCTTACGGTTGCCTTGACACGCACCCAGAGGGTTGTTGCATTTCGTATACGACTCCCCGCAGCGTTCACACGTCCTTGTGCTGTGCCAGTTGTCCGCAGAGTCGTTACACGTGAAATAGGAATGCCCCTCGTCGCAGGTTTCGGAGTGATCTTCATGCTCACCACAGTTGTCACAGGGGGGCACGGCAGCGTGCTTGGCATACCCCGCAGCACACGGGGTGCTCCCGGGGTTGTTGCATTTCGAATAAGACGCCGAGCAGTTCTCACGGGTACAGGTGCGCGTCTGGTGCCAGTCTAACGCGGACAGATTACACGTGAAATAGGAATGTCCTGCGATGCACGTCTCCGAGTGATCCGTCGACGAACCACACCGAGGACACGGCCCGTCATCATCCTCCTCGCCATCCTCGCCATCGTCCCCGTCCTCGTCGTCATCATCCTCGCCATCGTCACCATCATCAGGGGGCGGATTTATCGGATCGAGATCGGGAACGGGATTCTGGATCTGGTTGTCGATAACCGGTGGGAAATCGCACTCAGTATAAGCGATATGATCCGGGTCACACGCGTAGTTTTTGATCTTCTGGCATCGCACCGTGGGACCGCCCGGATACGTGTGTTCAAGGGGGCATTGCTGGGCCGGGTTATACGCCATGTGCTGGTCCCCAGAGGAGCCCTTCATCGTTTGGGCCTGTTTATGACCGGGTTTGCCACACGAGGCCGCGACGAGATGATTTCCTGAGTTCGGACACGGCGGAGTCTGGCAGTTATAAGCGAGGGTGTTACACGGAAACGGACCCGACACATCTTCAAGGCATATATACTCATGGCGCGGTGCGAGCAAGGGGCTGATATTCGTGTAACCGCTGGGTTGTACCGCCTTCCCACACTTCGGACACGCCTCAAAGTGTGCGTCTGAATTCGGGCAGGAACTGAACTTGCAAGAATACCAACCCTGTCCGCTCTCAACATGCGGGGACTGCTCACACGGCACGAAATGGTAGGATGCCGCGGCCCGCGGGGTGCTCGCAGAACCTTGCCCACAGAGCGGACAGGGGTACGAGGGGTCGGCCAACTGGTAGGGTTGTTGTGCGAGAATCACGTTCGGCTCGTCGTCTCTGTTGCCGGACTTGATTTTCACGGCGGCTCGCAAGTTTTCATGCGCTGCTTTGTAGCAGTTCCAAGCATCCGAGCTGGGGATGGCGGCGAGGGTGTTCTCGGCGTTGGAGAGGGCATCATTGAGGTTCTGACCTGCGGAGACGTTCATCTTCATCAGGATGCCATCCGCCGCGGCTTTGACGAGGGCACCGGCGATAATGAGGGGCTTTCCGACCGCGATAACCGCTGCGGTAGAGACGAGGGTGGCACCGAGCGAGATCTGCTGCTCCCGCATTGTGGTCTTTTGATCGCTCCATTGCTTATAGATGGCATCCCGCGTGGGTTTATAAAAGTTGACCTCGATTTTCGCGTCTTGCAACTTTGTTTGCGCATTATAAAACAGTGTCTCCCAGTAGTTGTATTGATCCTGAGTGATCGACCCGTCGTCGCCTTTATCCCACTCTGTCTGGAGT
>RKRR01000158.1 GCA_007571305.1 Candidatus Poribacteria bacterium
ATTTTAAATAACGTGAGTTTGATAATTAATTTCCGAATTTTTTGAAGAAAGAGAACCCTTTTGGTATAATGAAGTTCTCACAATTCCATAACCAAAAGGAGTTCTCCAATACCTATTGTAACGCCAGTTTGAAAAAATATTAGAACCCAAAGCGGACGCAAAATGGAAAAAAAGCAATACATTCACTCAAAAGGAGGTGATTTTTAGGGAGATACCTCTCTAAATCTTCTTCTCAGGGAGACTTTCATTGGAAATGCGTCCCCCTAAATATTTATCAAGCTCACGTTATCCAATATATTCTTGATGGTGTTTCCAGACATCGACCGTAAAGAGATCGCCTATATACGCCAGGACACGATATTTGAGCGTACGCGTCAGGCCGACGTTTACTTTGAACGGAGCAGCCCGCGCGAAGAGGTATCCCAACGATACGTCCTCCACGAGAAACGTTGTTTCACCATTTATTGGATGTGGAAAGATACCGGCCCCAACGACATTCTGCTCAGCAGTCGTGATACCGGAAAGCGTTCCCCACACCGACCGCTTCCCATTCATTGCCAACTCGCCGATCCCTCCGTTTGCATTCGCGGCTTTGCGGTACTCCATCTCAACTGTTCGGCATCCAAGTCCAATGTTACCCGCAAATTCAAGCGAAGTCGTAGGCGCGTACAGCGAGAGCATGATGTCCAACACTTGGACTTCGGTTTGCGGCGGATGTACCTCCGTGGTGCAAGTTTCTATCAGCAGCGGCTCCGATGCGTTCCACGTCGTGACGATCGTGAAATTTCCCCAATTCTCCGCGTTCGACGGCTCTTTTTCGCGGGTCAATGTGTTCGGGTCGAGTCGCTCACCGTTAACCGTTCCGAGTGTGAAACAGACCCCTGGAGGATATTGTCCTGGGGTGTATTCCCCTCCCGTTACCACCTGTCCATTCGGGGCACAGAATGGATGAAAATAGGGTGGACTTTCAGGATCCCCATAACAGTAAGTGAGGACCGGTGCGTTGTCTTTTGTAATAGATAATTTGCTTTTGCTAATTTCATGTATCATAGGTTCTTTTATTTGAATTATACCACGCATTTTCAGAGAATGCAAATGTGATTGGTTTGTTGGTGGCAGTTATCGGTTGTCAGTTGCCAGCAATTAGCAAGCACGATGTTCATAGTCGTGCGATTTATGCTATGATAACGGGCCTGATTGGAGTGGTTATTTGGTTCTAAAATCGGGTATAATTTGTATAGAAAAGCGACACCAAAGGAGATTTTTATATATGGCACCTGTTATCGGAATCACATTTGGCGAAAATATTGAGAACGACCCTTCCAATAAATATATTAAAGCCGTTAAAGAGTTCGGCGGTATACCTCGCACACTTTACCCAGGCATATCGGAATTTGAACTTGACGACATAGACGGGCTTTTGCTAACAGGCGGTGGTGATATTCATCCAGACAATTTTGATGCCGAGTGGCACCCAACGCTGAAATATGTCAAACCAGATCGTGATGCGTTGGAAATACCGCTCTGTCAAGAGGGAATCGCCGCCGACCTTCCCATTTTTGGTATCTGTCGCGGTATTCAGGTGATGAGCATTGCAATGGGGGGGAGTCTCTACCAAGATATCCCCTCGGAATTCCCGCAAGAAACGTCATGTCAATCACAGGTGAACGATGTGGATTCTCGGCACACAATTGAGATTGTCGCGGGCAGTCGGCTGAACCGAATCACCGGTAAGCACACAGACGAAGTCAATTCCGCCCATCATCAAGCAGTGAAAGACAAAGGGGAAGGCTTTGAGGTAACAGCACGAACAGAAGAAGGGATTATAGAGGCAATGGAAAATACATCAAAACGGTTTGTGTTAGGTGTGCAGTACCATCCAGAGCGAATGCTCGAAACCGCAGATTTTCAGGAACACCGCCGTAAGTTATTTGAGGCATTTATTGAAGCAGCGTCTGAATAGTTAAAAATTGGCGACTAAGGAAACACGGTGTGTTAATCCGAGAACACCGAACGGGATGAGGGCATAGTCGATTTGGAAACGGAGGAATGTCAACCCAAATCCGCCTGTGAGTCCTGAAATCGCGCCTAAATCGTTACCGCCAATTTTATATTTGTAGCCGGTGCGAAGTTGTAAGACATTGCCGATAGTATAGCCTGCGCCGACCCCGATAGCGATATCGTTGTCGGAGGGCCGAATGATGTCTGTGGTTAGGAGGAGCGCGTCATTCCAGAGTCTGTAAGCCGCGCCAAGTCTGAAGGTAAAGGGTAACCCAAACGCCTCTTCTATGAATTTCACTCGTGGTCCGACATGCTGTGCGTTGAACCCGAGTGACAGCGGTATATCAGAAAAGTTGTATAGCCCACCGAGATCGAAGGCGACCCCTGTTCCGCTTTCATCAGCGATTTGCTCGCGCAGGAACTTCGCGTTCATACCGAAAGCGAGTGAACTGCCGAATCCACGGGCATACGAGAGAACCAATGCCAGATCGTAGGGACGGAAGATCGTCGTTTCATTCCCCTCCCGATCGCGTCCCTGCAATTCCCCGAAAGACAGAAAACTCGAACTCACCCCAAAAGTCCCTACATCTTTAAGCGGAAGCGCGAACCCAACGAATTCGTGGTTAATCCCAGCAAACCATTCGTTATGCATGAGTGCGAGTTGCGGCTGTTGGAGGCTTGCGAGGCCTGCAGGGTTCCAGTAAGACGCGTAAAGGTCATCGGTCGCAGCGACTTGGGATTCGCCCATGCTCATCGCCTCTGCTCCGACACCGATTTTGAGGAAGGTCATCGCGCGGGTCCCGGCGTTTTCGTGGATGTCCGTGTTATCTGCAGCGACGGATATGCATGCAAAAACGAAAATTACAAAAGAGATGTACGCAAAAAATCGGTTCATTTTTATTCCAGTTGATGACTAAAGGGATCCAGGATTAACAGCCTCGATTCCTTCATCAGTATAGCGTTGTAGGCGTAAATACCTGTGATACCCACAAGCACAACGGTAGCAATCCCTATTATCACACCATTATATGTATTTAACCATTCTATGATTCCCATGGATTTCTCCATAAACCCATCCCTCTACACTAAATCCAAGTCCGGTAGCCCTTCCACAACCTTCACCGTCTCCAAACTCACTGTAATCACCTTTCCGATGAGTTTGACGATGTACTGCGGATCGTCTGCTCGGTTCGGGTCGTTCACAATGCCGCTCCGTTTGTCTATTTTAACACAATATTGATTGATTATCCACTCTAACGCAGAACGCGGACCGAGTCGGTAATCAAACGCCTTTTCTGGGATGCCGTCGAGTATCAGAAAATCGTTGTAGATAATCTGCGCCTTGTCCTTGGAGAGTTTCATCTTCTTAACACACCAATCAAGTGGAACATCTCTATTTTGAATGAATTTGAGAGTGCTATATTCGGGTTGGGATTCGTAGTTGACGTGGATCTCTGCAAGTCGCTTGCCTGCCTTCGCAACGCCCCAAAAATCTTTGGCATACGGGATATGCGGCAAATCGCGTTTGAGGTTCGCTTCGTACTTCTCGCGGTAGTCGGGGTGATGTAAGAGTCCGTAGGTGTAGTGGAAGATATCCCATTTGGTGATAGTGTCGTCTTGGTAGTGGGTTCGGAATTCGAACAATGCCCAATCAGTGATATTTTCGCGTCGGTTCGTGCCGTCTTCATCGTAAATGTAGAAGGGGAAACATTGAGAACCACCTTGAGGCAAGTTATCGGGAATCTGGTTTGTCATAAGTGTAAACATTGGCCATTCTCTCCCAACCTTGAGCCATATCACCCGATTTTCTGTTTCGGTATCTGGAGTCGGGGAAATTTTGTGCTGTTGGTAACGTTCTTCATTCCAAAAATTATCGAAGTAGAGATACTTTTGACAGAAGGGACGATATAATGCTTTTCGAAAATGCCTCTTCTCTAATGTACTTGGCTCCAACTTTTTCAGTGATGCTTTAACTTGACGACTCCACTTGATACGGGGATCGTTTGTATCGATGAAATTTTCAATTGGGACTTTTAAGTTGTGCCTTCGTCTCCGGTCCACTGCAGTGTTATATATCTCAATAAATGTCTCAACCCGTTCTTTTAGCGATTTCAAATCAAATCCATAGACCAAGTTATCTCTACTCGTAACAATACCACACGAATAAAGTTTAAAAATTGACTCGCCTCCATTTCCCTTTGTCTTCTTCGAGTTCTTACTTCCCATCGGAATGAACGCGTCGAATTCCGCGTGCAGTCCTTCGGTAAGCCACGTATAGCGTGCATCGGGTTCAATAGCATTCCACGCAATGTTCCCTACGTGCTGACGCTCTGTCAGAAAATCAAACTTCTGCTGTTTGTTCCACAAGTCATCGGTGCGGTAGTAGAAGATACGACGCGTGCTACCCCCCTTTATCCCCCCGCAAGCAGAGGGGAGGTTGGGGCGCTTTTTCTTTACGAATAGGTTAATGCTCACGCCGACGCGAATGCCGAACACGTTGGCATCGGAGACCTTCAACCCTTTCCGCGCATTTCCACCTAAATCAAGAATATAGGTTGCGTCGCAGTCTTCAGCGAGGTGTTTCCGCATGCCATCAAACGCCACTGAGAAAACTGTTGTTTGTTACTAAAGCGACAACACCTTCCTCGCCAATTCTATCCAACGCCCACCGAATCGCCTTTACATAGGGGTCATAGACTTTATTTCGGAGTGTTGCTGTGGAATCCTTAACATAGGTATCCGCAATCTGCTTGTCCATCGCCTCATACTTCCGGTTTTTGTTATTATCGTTCTCGTTGACCTGCCCCATATTATAGGGCGGATTGCCGATAACGACGAACATTTCAGACTCCTTCTGTTTCTCAACCCGCTCCGTATTCGCAGGCGTGAATAGGTGCATCTGTCGTGCTTCTGCCACCTCAAATGTGTCTACCAGACACAGCCCCTTGTAAGGGGCATATCGACTCGTGGCCTTGTAGAACTCGTGCTCAATGTTAAGACTGGCGATATAGTAGGGTAGAAGCATCACCTCGTTGCACTGGAGTTCCGGTGGATCGGCTGTGTATTTTTGTTCCAGTGAGATTGGATCCAGTTCCTGCATGATGCGGACGATGAAGTTGCCAGTGCCGACGAACGGGTCGATGATATTAACACCGGTATCGGAGAGAGAACGGTTGAACTCAGTATTGAGAATATGCTCGACGCTTTTCACCATGAAGTCAACAATAGGTTGCGGTGTATAGACGATGCCGTGTGTGTCTGCAACCTTGATGGAGAATCCCTGAAAGAACTGCTCATAGACGGTATTAAGGAACCCTTGTTTTTCCGAAAAGTCGGTGATAGTCGCAGCGGTGTGTTCAATCGCAACGTAGAACGGATCTAAACTCTGGAGGAACTGGTTCCGATCGAACGTCTGTGAAGTCAACGCATCAATGACATTCTCAATTTCACGGGCGATAATATTGCGGCGAGTGAAGTCGCTATTATTGAAAACCGTCCGGAAAATACGTTCGGTCAGCAGGTGTTGGATGAGCATTTCCTCCACCGCAGCAACGGAAAGATTTGGATTGATCGAAGTTTGGCACTGCTCATGAAAATTGATAAACGCTTTCTGAAATTGCGGATTGTTTTGACGTTCCGTTTCGATTAATGCTGCTAACTTCTCGCCAAGCTCTGGTACTGTCTCTCTGAATTCGGCAACGGCGGTGTGCCATGCCGCAATGTTCTCTTCCTGATATGCGAAAAAGCCTTGAAGCACACGGACAAGATTTCTCGGTTCAGTGATGTCCACATCGAGTTGCAGATGCCCATGCTGATAGAGGAGGGCGTGCGTCGGGGATTGGACGACGATGTTTTTGTTAGGATAGCCTGCGGCGAATTTCTTGTTCACCTCGACATAGAGATCGTCTTGCGTATCTTTTGCTTCCCAATATCCATAAGGTAAGCCGAAAGTATCGACGATTTCGCCATCGGGTCTTATTCGTCTTTTCTCTGGGGTATAATGTATCTTTTCACAGACGAGGATGAGATTTGCTTGTCGTGCGTAGTATTGGAGGAGGTTTTGGAATGCAGTTCGGACTGCCCCTTCGTGCTCCGCGCCGATGCTATCGTATTCTTGAAGCTCAGTGTAGTATTGTTTGATCGGTTTGTGTGTAGGTCTGATATTGAGATGTGGCATGGTTTATAGGTGTCGGTTGTCAGAATCAGGATTTATAGGCTTCAGTATAAACACCAAAGTCTCATGATGAATCCGGCGAGGGTACGAACCTCGCCAGCTGCAACTTCATTGAACTTTGAGTCCTTACAGTTTAGTTTGATAAGTTTAGGATAAGGGTTATACCACTAATAACGATGTAACCCAACGTGCTGACAAGACCCCAATTCACCTGAAACTTCTTTTTTACCTCTAAAATGTCGCCCGGGTAGAGCAAAACCTGTTGTGCCGCACCATCAGCAGGATCGGACATAAAAGGCACCTCCACGGTTGTGCCGTCCTTGTAGTGGATGAGGACCGCTTCACGATTCGCTGATGCTTCAAATCCGCCACCGAGCGCGACCACCTGTGGGAGGCTCAATGGACCGCGCACCCGTTGTGCTCCCGGCGTGCGAACGTAACCGATTACGTAGATAGGTTCGACTCTGAAGACATTCGGGACAAACAACACATCACCGTTTGATAGAGACGGAGAAGCACCCGCTTTCGGAGTCGATTTCCAAAACTGTTCTGAGCGGTTGAATTCCGACAGATTCCCATTCATTTCAACTTTTACCAAGGCGGTCAGGTCTGCTTCTTGGGTGGGGCCGCCTGCGCGTGCGAGTGCTTCCTCAATGCTAATCTGACCTCGAATAAAAAATTTACCGGGTGTCTGCACTTGTCCCTGTACCTCAATAGCACTGAGAGGCATGACGAACACAAGATCATTGACATTGACACGGATATTGCGGTAAGGGTGGGCCGGTGAAAGGTCGTAGGTTTGGACGGTTTCCGACACGTCGGTACGGATTAATTGTACGACTTGGTGATCAGCATTCTCCGCCATACCGCCTGCGAGTGCGATGGCACGGTATAAACCGATGTCGGTTTCTGGGGAAATCGGATAACGTCCCGGAAGTTTGACTGCCCCGCCGACGAAAACACCGTTCTCTTGTAACACCGGTGAGACCATGACGACGGGGTTTCTGACAAGCCCTTCTGATACAAGGAACTCGCGAATCTGTTGGTTAACCCTCTCTACTGTCTGTCCAACAACGTCAAGGTCGCCACCAAAATAACTAATTCTGCCATCTTCACGTACCTGTGCGGAGTGCGTATATTCAGGCTGTCCGATCACGGAAATCAGAAGGGTATCACCCTTTCTAATCCGGTAGACATCGCCGAAGAGTGTGGTCGTTGCAATGAGAAACAGTAAAATTGTGTGAGCCTGCAAGCATCGGAACGCAATACGGGACACATGCAAGCCTCGCAAAAAGTAGATCATAGCATTTTTCTCGGAAGCCTTTGCTATACAGATAGTGAAGAAACCCGCCTATTGTCAAAAACAGTAGCAAACATTGATAATTGATTAGGTAGCAACTTGCGACACGTTTAATCAAATTCGTACTACTTTTATAGTAGAATCCGACAATAAATTTACACGTGTAGCAGTGCCTGTTAGGCTGTGCCATCAGAACAGATAACTTCAGAGTCCACACGCCGCTACAAGTGTCCAAGTCATTACGGAATCTACTATAATGTCAATCTGAGGTATCACTGTTGACAACGAAGGAAAGCTGCTCCTCTGTTGAGCTAAAACGTCTGAAAGTGCCAACTCTTCGGTTAGGGCGACTCCGCCAATGCTCTTTGACATAACTACCATTGCGCCGACGGTGTCGCCTTACATAAACCTTATCAGCCATACGACTGTGAGATTTATGAGATTTTGCTTCTTTAAAGAGGTAGAGTTGATCGGCTTTCATGGCAACTGACTTGCGGATTTTAACGGTCCTGTAATGAATCAAAATAGACTTTAAGGCACTCCCGCGCTTGTGGAAGTAATTCAACTGGCACAAGGACATCACCCCATTCGGATTGTCCTAAGTTGCCTTTCACGCCACCATAATAAGGGACTTCATGGCAGCGTAGATAGGCGGGGATGCCGTCCTCCTTCAAGACGCTTTTGAGGATATTCCCCGCTAATTCGTTTGGGACAGATTCAACAGTGTACCAGTCCCCATATTCGGTAACCTCTGTTGGTATTCGTTGAGGTACGAACATCACCTGACAATCCGAACACATCAATACTTCTATTTTATATTCAGCATCGCATTGTGGGCAGAATGGCATTGTTTTTCCTCCCAGTGGATGGATCTCACCATAGTGTATAGGGGTTTGTAAAACGTGGTGCCTTGCCACGGTGCTTTTTTACAGAGGATTGGGAACGGAAATTACCTTATTACTCTTAATACTTTTATGGTATCATATAAAAAAAAGTTTGTCAAAAAATGGAGCAATCAGGAGACCGTCCCTACAAGAATAACGGTTAGTAGTCAATAATTTTACGAAAGTCGGATTTCTCTGTGTTCAACCCAATTCACAACTCCGCGCGAAGCAGGAAGAATCAACCTCAAAATTGCCAGAGGCGGAGCGCGGTCTTTCCTAACACCCATTCCCGGTCTTCCGGCGTAAAGAAGTCCATCTCATCTCGGACGACTGACAGTGTTTCCGAATAACTAGCTCGACTGAGACAGACGGGCCAATCGGTTCCCCACATCAATCGCGAACCCCCAAATGCATGATAAACCTTCTTTACCTGTTCAAAGGTATCTGTCCACGGGTACCCCGTTTTCGAGATCGACCATGTATGGCTAATTTTGACATAGACGCGAGGAAATTGTGCGAGGTTCAGTAATAATTCCAGTTTTTCAGGTGCGTCTGGCGAACAACTTGCCATGTGATCTATGACAACATCAAGGTCTGGGTGCTGTTCCAAGAGTGGGACGAGATCCACCAATCGCTCGGCTCCCGTGAGAATCAGCATCGGGACACCGAGGGTTTCCGCACGACTGAAGATGGGGGGCATCAACGGGCCAGCAAACCAGTCGCCTGCCTCACCCACAGAGGGACTGAGCCGTACCCCATGGAAACCGTCCTCCTCCGTCCAACGACTGAGATGATCAGGTGCGTCCGGATCTTCGGGGTTAATTCGACAGACCCCCATGAATTTATCAGGATACCTTTTCATTGCGTCAGCAGCATAACGATTATCCCAGCGGTAATGGATGACTTGAACGAGAACGGTTTTTTCTACACCGTTCGCCGCCATCAATTCCAACAGCATCTCTGCTGTTGCATCCTCCTCAGGTGGACTCGTTGTCTCCGGTGCCCATGGGAACTGGGAATCGTTTTTCCAAACGTGAACATGTGGATCGATAATTCTCATATTATTGCTCCTTCGGTTTCATCAAGAACCCGGACGCGCCTAAGGGTAAACAGTAAAGTAAAATCAAAATGTGCAAACTAAATCCGGTAACAGTGGCAGTCTCTATAGATATGCCGAAATGGTTTAGCAACCAAACGAAGGGGAATTCTGTTGTCCCGAAGTTCCCGATGGTTTGAACGGGCAACAGGTTAAAGACGTTGGTGAATGCAAGTGCGAACAGCACCTCCGTCAGCGGAATCCCAACGCCCATCTCGGCGACGAGGTAGCATTGAAATCCGAAACGGACAATGAGACAGAGAACGGAATATGCCCAAACCTCCAAAAACCGACGATTCGATCGAAACGTCGTTAACTCCCGAAGCACAGCCAAGACTTTATCGACCGTCCACGAAATGGATCGCTTCTCAAATGTCAATAGAGGAATGGCACACCATTTCGCGAATTTCATACAGGCTTGTGGAGCCACATAGACGAAGACTACCACAGCGACCAAACCACTGCCCATCAGAAGCGGTATGAGATAGAGAACCGTGCCGGAAAATGTGTTCCGAAGCGCAGCGCGCAGCAGCCACGCTGTGGTGACTACCAAGCCCATTAGGAGCACTAAATCAAGCAGGCTTGCTACGAGCAACGAAGCGACTCCCTGCGTTGCCTCTACCTTCTGACGGCGTTGCATCAGATAGACATAAGAAACATCACCTGTCCGCATTGGAAGGATATTACCCCAGAAGGTGTGCAGTGCCAAGATTGGGAAGACCTGATGGACTCCACTATCGAGGTTGAGCAGTGCCCGAAATCGGAGGGCTTTCGCTAAGACTAACAAACAGTAGCATCCGAATCCGATTAAAAGTGCCTTTATTGACAAGCGGCTTAAGGTTTCCGCTATCTTTTGCATGTCAATCTCTTTTAAAAGGAAGTAAGCTATGATGACTGCTAAGACTGTCGGTAAACCGATTTTGGTAACCCGTTGAAGTTGCTTTCTGTCCAAAGGCACGCTCGCTGTGTAAATATTATGGGTATTTTTTATTTTTTTTGTTTAAGGGATACGTATCATAACTCAAGTTGCCAGTTCTGTAGCATCACCTGTTAGGTTGTGCAACTTCGCACCGAAAATGATACGAAATACACCAAATCTTTCCCAAAAATGAAAACTTTTCGCTGAAAACGGGTGTTCGTGTATCTGAAATCATAGAGGTAGCAAGTTGGATTATTACAGCGAAGCCCATAATTATTTGGAC
>RKRR01000019.1 GCA_007571305.1 Candidatus Poribacteria bacterium
TCCAGCACGCGTTTGCGTCCATCTGTGGAATATGCCATAATGCTAAATGCTAACAGAAATCTCAGAAAATGGGAACTTTTTTTCCGTATCTACTATAAATACCGGATGGGGTTGGGGAATTAAGGCAATCAAAGGACAACGTTTCATCAATACGCACAGTCAAAGAAACCAAATGAGGAAGAGGAAAAATAAAACCGACCGAAAGTTCAAAAAATGCAGCGATTAGGTGAACAACTCTAAAGAGTCAGAAGGAGAAACGCATGCCAAAAGAAAGGGAAGAAGGCATCACCAAAATAGCAGTCAAAGGCTTTAAGTCGATAGCCGAGGAGTGCGCAATTGACATCCATCCGCTGACCATCCTTGCTGGTGCAAACAGTTCTGGGAAGTCCAGCATCATGCAGCCCTTATTGCTGCTAAAGCAGACATTGGAGGCACCGTATGATCCGGGCCCGTTGTTGATTGATGGACCGAATGTGCAATTTACATTGGCAGAGCAATTTCTGTCCAAACTACCGGATAGAGAGAAGACAGATCATTTTCAGATTCGGATTGAGACGAGAGGGTGTGATTGCTTTTCCCTAGTCACTATAGTTTTCAAAAAGGGACACAGTGGGGTTGAAATTGTGAAAATGATGATTGATATAAAACAACCTCCTACCTTATCCTACCGCAGGCATCTCGATTTAGATGCTGATATGTCGCCTAAAAAAGTTAGGGAGATGGTTGACGTAGGGAAGATCCCGAAAGACTACAATGTCCTAAAACGTTCGCGATGTTTTTTGCGTTTTGAATCTCAAGATGGCAAACTCTTAATAGTCGCTCCTGACGCTGAGCATAATATTCTCGAAAGCCTCCATCTCCCCGGATTACGCGGCAATCCAGAGCGTACCTACAAACTAACCAGTCCCGGACCGCGATACTCGGGCACTTTTGAAAACTATACAGCGAGCATTATTCATGCATGGCAGGTGAAGAAAGATGAACGCCTGAAAACAGTAGCAAATACCCTTCACGCGCTCGGTTTGGCAGAGCACGTCAGTGCTCGAAAAATTGGCGATGTCGGCATTGAATTGCAAGTCGGTCGCCTTCCGCACAGCACTAGCGAAACGGATATGGTCAATATCACTGATGTAGGATTCGGAATTTCTCAAGTCTTGCCAGTTTTAGTGGCGCTGATTGTTGCACGCCCGTCACAATTAGTCTATCTTGAACAACCAGAACTGCATCTCCACCCGCGCGCCCAAGTCGCCTTGGCACGAGTATTAGCAGATGCAGCGAAACGTGGAGTCCGCGTCGTTGCTGAGACGCACAGTTCATTGCTGCTGCTGGGGATTCAAACGCTTGTTGCCGAAGGAAAACTTTCACCGGAATTGGTAAAGCTGCATTGGTTCACACGGCGCGAAGATGGCGTAACCGAAGTTAACAGTGCGGACTTAGATGAAGCGGGAACTTACGGAGAGTGGCCCATGGATTTTGATGATGTCAATCTCAATGTGCAGAGCCGTTTTCTGGATGCCGTAGACAATGTTAGATTTGGCGACAAGGAGACTTCGTGAGATCAAGAGATTCAAAACGGTTAGTAATTGACACTGATGTTGCTCAAGCATCTGGTGATGAAGCAGCAACTGATCCACGAGCTATCAATTGTCGTGATTTCCTAAAGGAAGCAAGGTCTCAAGAGCATTGGGTGGTGATGACAAGAGCAATCAGTGATGAGTGGAAAAGGCATCAATCTCGCTTTGCCCTTGAATGGCGGGTGTCAATGGATGCACGTAGAAGAATAGATCGCATTGATCCTCCAAAAGATACGGAACTCCGAGACAAGGTAACAAATACAACAAACGATGAAAATGAAATTGAGGCAACGGAAAAAGATTTTCATCTGCTCCAGGCAGCATTGGCAACCGATCGGATTGTTATTTCATTAGACGAAACCATCCGACAACTTTTTGCACGTGCCTCCCAACGGGTTGGGGAAATCCAAGGCATCATCTGGGTAAATCCAGATAGGACAGCAGAAGAACAACCCATCGCTTGGCTCCAAGGCGGCGCACTGCCTGAAGCACATCGTCGACTTTCCATTTGATACAACATGCATCGTGAGTATCGCGAGCACAGCCCGCTCCTACAATTAGCCTCGCCAATTCAGATCAATGCTCGTGTAGCCGTGCGTGTATTGCTGGAAATGTGATGGTAAATCCGCTAAAAACTGCCGTCCGCCTTCTGGGATTTCCCACGGAATATCGATGTGATGGTCCCGTCGCCGAAAACCAATCGCACAGGACAAACGAATTTCGTCAATCTGATTCGGGAACGCACCGTGATATGTTCGATGAGCAAATACAATCATATCCCCCGGATTCGTGAAGAGCGGGACTAATCCCGGAATATCAAAACCTACATAAGCCTTTTCTTCTTCACCCTCCTTGTAGAATGAACGTTTGTCCGTTGTCAATTTGAAACCTTCAGGGCCCTCCCAATCCTCCACATGCGAATTCTCAATTACGCACAATCCACCGTGTTCAGGACGAGACCCTGTCAGATAAAACCATTTTCCTGAGGGCCAGAGTCCACGGTTTAGAACATCACCGGAATTTTTGGGGGAATCCGTTGAGAATCCACACCAATCCGTGTGCCATGCAACAGGCTGAGACCCCGGCATACGAATGATAGCGGCAGATCGATGGAGAGTCAATTCCTTAGCACCAATCAGGTGTCGATGGATTTTCATAAAGGGTTCGTATCCCAACAGTTGCCAAGCCCCCGGTCCAGACTCAACCCAAGCGTGCCGGGTGCTGCTCTGTCCAGGCTCTAATTCTGTTTTCGGATCTGTGCCGTCGAAAACCGCCTGTTTTAAACTATTCACTAAGTCAGGAGGCAATACATCCTTGATAATCGCAAAGCCGTGTGCTTCAAGGCATTCGGACACAAGAGAAAGTTGATCGGTTTCAAATTCGTAAGTGTAGTCAAGTTCAGGTTTTTGAACCTCCAAATATTGTTCATATCGCTCCATGAGTGGACCTCAAATATTTCATCAGATCTAAGGGTTTATTGTAAATGCCGAGTGATCTGATTTTAGCAGGCATTCACCATTGGGTCAACGACATTTGCACTAATTGCTAAGCTTTGGTAGAATAATCCTACTCATATTTAGGCGATTCTACAATGCAGTGATGATGTTAAAATCTTATAGTAAAATCAGAAAATAAGTTGACACTTGTAGCATAGGAGACTGTTGGTCCCTGTGCCATCAGAAACACCTAACCTCAGAGTTCACACGACGCTACAAGTGTCCAAGTCATTACGGAATCTACTATATCAGCCACGTTGTTAATACCACATAGGATATAGAAGTGACGCAGACAATCCAACGCATCACACAGACAGACACAAATTACCCAACAGATTTGGAACGGTATTTAAAGACAGACACCCCAGAGACGATCTGGGCACGCGGGAATCTCGCCCTGTTACCTGGACAAGATACCACCTTAAATGGAGACCTCTGGGCACTCTTCTGTTCCAGCAAATGCCCAGGCGAGATCATCCTGAAAGCACACGACTTGGCACAGAGATTTAAAGAGATAGGTATCGCTACAATCGGTGGGTACCACTCCCCTGTTAAGCAGGAATGTCTGCGCGTCTTATTGCGAGGGGCACAACCAATCCTTTTATGTCCGGCGCGGAGCATCGAGAACATGCGACTGAAATCGACATGGCAGGATGCTTTGTCTGAGGAGCGTCTATTAATCCTCTCTATTTTTGGAAGTCACCATCGGCGATTGACCGTGGCATTGGCAAATCAACGAAATGCTTTTGTTGCAGCAGTCGAAAATAAAATCTGCATCGCGCCCGCCGCAGAAGATAGCAAAACTTTGGAATTCGCAGAGATGATAATGTCCTGGGGCAAACCCGTTTTGACCTTTGAGACACCAGCAAACAAACCACTTTTTCAACTTGGAGCGCGACGGATTGAACCGTCCCGATTCGGAGGGAAATAATGGCAAAAAATGTTTTTGTAGGAGACCACGAACTTACCTTTCCCGGCCCACACCTCGGTACCCTTCGGGACTGCAACGCTGTCCTCGATTCAGCAGAAGGCTTGCACAACCAGATAGCGGAGGACGGGTATCTTCTCATTCGTGGATTAATCGACAAAGAGAAAGTTGTCGCGGGACGTAGGGCTATCCTCGAATACGCCAACGGTAACGGAAAAGACGACGTTTTCAAGCCCGGCACCGACATAATGGAAGCAGTCGCCGGTGAAGGAAGCCCTGGGCGGACGATGGGCACGCCCGCCGTTACGCACCATCCAGATGTGCAGGCAGTTTTGGAGGGGGATGAACTCTTCAAATTCTTCCGAAACTTCTTTAGTGGCGATACTCGAACTTTCGATTACAAGTGGTTACGATTCGTCCGTCCTGATGGTTGGTCGGGACCACATTTCGATTTCGTCTATATGGGGAGGGGTTCAGAGCAGTTGCACACCTGTTGGGTCCCGTTCGGCGATGTGCCAGCAACAATGGGAACATTGACTGTGCTTGTCGGGTCACATAACCTCCCAAGCTTCGCTCCGATTCGGGATACCTACGGTAAAACAGATGTTGACAGAGACGGCACCCCTGGACACTTCGGACGCGTTCCGATGGAAATCAGTGAGAAATATGGGGGCGAGTGGCAGACAGCGGATTTTGAGATGGGGGATGTCATCATCTTCACCATGCACACGATGCACACCTCTACGAAAAATCTCTCCGATAGATGGCGAATCAGTTGTGACATCCGTTTCCAACCCGCAGCGGATCCGATCGATGAGCGATGGATCGGCAAAAACCCGATCTCTCATACGGGCAGTCAGAAAATTTCGTTCGAGGAAGCAAAACAGCAGTGGGGATTGGAGTAATCCGTACACTTATGGGCAGGGTTTTTGATCAATTTCTATATACATTGAGCGGGATATGTATACTTTTTCGCAATTCTTATACATATTAGAATGTATATGTATAATTTGTATACATATCCAGCCCAATTTACGCTTCCCATTTCTTTCCGTAGTTTTGCCAGAAGTTTATTCTGATAATAATTCCATAAGGTCTCTATTGATGTAGTAGTACTCCCGGCCTACTTTCACTCGCTCAAGTAAACCGAGTGCTACAATTTCGTTCAAGTACCTTGTAGCTGTAATGCGACTACACGCTAGTTCTCTCTCAGCAATGCTGATTTTGCAGTAGGGCCACTTGAAAAGTAGATCGACAAACCCTTCGCGCTCAACGGCTTTCGCTCTGCCGCTCGCTTTTACCGTGACGTTACCAATAAGACGATTAATTGCCTCTATTTTTTCCGCGGTATCTCGCGATGTCTGTTCTACCGCTGCCAAAATATAGAGAATCCGCTGCTGCCAACCTCCGTTTTCTGTGACTTCACGCAGATATCGATAATACGCATCTCGATTTTGGATAAAGAAACGACTAAGATAAAGCATTGGGACATCAAGCAGCCCTTGGTATACCAAATACAGAATGTTGAGTATACGCCCTGTTCGCCCGTTGCCATCCATGAACGGGTGTATTGCCTCAAACTGGTAATGCATTACGGCCATTTTGACAAGGGGTTGAAATCCATCGGTCTTATCATTAATGAATCGCTCAAGGTTCGTTAACAATCTGATGAGATTTCCGTATCCAGTTGGGGGCCTGTAGATAAGTTGTTGTGTTGCCCGGTCTTCAATCACTACTGGCCCGCTGCGCACTTTCATTTTTTCGTCAAGGACACGTGAACAGATATGCTCAAAGAGTTGTATGTTTAGAGTTGAGCCCTCTCGGATGTGACGGAGCCCTTCCCATAAAGCCTCGCGGTAGCGCAGTACTTCTTTGGCATTAGAGTCAATTCGGTTCTCGTTAGATGTCATAGCTCGGTAGAGTTCATCGTTTGTTGTAACGATGTTTTCGATTTCTGAACTCCTACGGGCTTCCTGAAGTGGTAATGTATTTACCAGAACTGCTTCGTTTGGCAGCATCTTTACCAAGGCATTTGCCTTGGAAAGCTCAGTCATCGCCGATATGCACGCTTTGAGGATCTCACGCGACTCAAGGTCTACAGCGGGTGGCAGCTCGGGAATATCGTTCCACGGAATATTTGGATTGAATTGAGACATTGTTGTCACCAAACAGGACGTGTATACTTTTTCGCAATTCTTATACATATTAGAATGTATATGTATAATTTGTATACATATCCAGTCAATATTTGGTATTTAGCGAGCCTCTACAATTAACCGAACAACGCCCGTCGGATCTGACGTACTGCCTGACGAATCCGATCTTCGTTTTCTACAAGGGCAATGCGGATATAGCCCTCGCCGTTATGTCCGAATCCTGCGCCCGGAGAGACACAGACCTCCGCCTCGTTCAGAAGTTTCATGGCGAATTCCAGGGAGTTTAGGTGATTCCACGTTTCAGGGATCGGTGCCCAAACGAACATTGAAGCCTGTGGTTTTGGGACCTTCCATCCGATCCTGTTGAGGCCATCGACAAGTACATCACGGCGTTTTTGGTAGATAGCAGCGTTTTCCATCACCGTATCCTCTGGGGTCCGCAGTGCCATAATCGCAGCAACCTGGATTGGTGCGAAAATCCCGTAATCGTAATATCCTTTAATCCGAGCGAGTGCTTCAACAATCTCACGATTTCCAGCCGCAAATCCACACCGCCATCCCGCCATATTGTAAGATTTAGACAGAGAAATAAATTCGATACCGATATCCTTCGCGCCTTTTGCTTGCAAGAGACTTGGTGCCTTGTAGCCATCAAAAACAATGTCTGCATACGCCAAATCGTGGATCACAACGATCTCTTGGCGTTTCGCGAAGGCGACAATCTCTTCAAAGAACCCAAGGTCAACAACGGCCCCAGTTGGGTTGTGTGGAAAACTTAAGATTAACACCTTGGGTCTGGGCCAAATGTCGCGCGTGATTTCAGTGAGGGAGGGAATAAAATCATTCTCTTCTGTGAGTGGTATGCTCACAACACTTCCACCCGCGAGCACAATGCTGTACATGTGAATAGGGAAGGTCGGATTCGGGACCATCGCTAAATCACCATTGTCAACTAAGGCTAAAGCGAGGTGTCCGAGGCCCTCTTTTGTGCCAATAACAGCGATCGCCTCTTCATTCGGATTAATATCAACACCGAACCGGCGTTCATAATGCCAACTGACTTCCCTACGCAGATTATAGATGCCACGTGAAACAGAATAGCGGTGATTTCTGAGCTCTTGCGCCGCTTCCGTCAATTTATCAATAATAGGTTGTGGAGTTGGTTGATTTGGATTGCCCATCCCTAAATCAATAATATCAATTCCTTGCTGCCGACGTTCGTGTGTTAACTGCTTGAGCTTGCCGAACATGTAGGGTGGGAGTCTATTTAAGCGTTGAAAAGATATTCATTTTATTTACCTTGCGGATAAATAACGCAGTTTGTGTGTTGACGGTGTTCGCTATCACCAGGAATTAAAAAATATGTTTCATCTGCCGTGCCGCCAATAGTACCTTAGCCTCTCTCCCCAATTCGATATGACCCGTCTCGAACTTGGATGCACGATTTGTTGCCGATGGAGTCTCGCTTCCTGGGCGAACAATTTTTTTTGACACGTCTCAACAACTTCACCATAGGCTGTATCTTGTGCGAGATTTTTTGTCTCTCCTGGGTCGTTGTGCCGATCAAACAACTGTGCAAGTCCGAGTTTCCCCGCATCTGGTCCAGGAGGGTGAAAATCCTCTACTGCCTCCGGCTTGTATTCCGTAACGTATTTATACCGATCAGTGATAATTGCGCGTCCCCAGTAATTGCTCTCTATGTAGGCGTAATCGCGCCAAAGGACATCCTTCCCCTCCGCAAGCGGACGAACACTCGTCCCCTGTACCCCTTCAGGCACATCATCAATACCAGCGTAATCGCAGACAGTTGGAAACAGATCAACACCGGAGATGAAATGCGTTTCGTCAAACCGATCTTTCTCCACAGGAATCCCTTCCCCCAAGCACGTGACGATGAAGGGCACTCTCACACTTTCTTCGTAGAGCGTGAATTTCTGGAACATCTGGTGGCTACCGCATGCCTCTCCATGATCGGCACTGAAGATGATGAGTGTATTATGGTGCCGAGATGTTTCTCGAAGCAATGCAAGGACTCTTCCGATCTCTGCATCAACTTTTTCGATGAATCTGTAATAGTTCCATCTCAAATAACGCCAGTGGAATTCATCCCAGTTCCGTATCCCTTTAAGGATAGCCGCGTGGATAAGTGCGTCGTCAACTCTCCTGCAGACACGATGTAGTACCGTCTCCTGTTCATCGTAATCGAAGTTTTCTGGGAGCGGCGGCAGATCGTCTTCCGAAATAATTCCCTGTTCCAGTGGATTTGGGATCCGCTTCTCCTCATGGTTGTGCAAATATTCGCACACGTCATGTGGATCCACGAAGCCGATCTGAAGGTAGAACGGTTCGTCACCATCGTAGTTCGTCAAGAAATCAGCAACAGCGTGAGTAGATGCTGAATCGTAGTACGCGGCACCGCCTGCTCCAATAGCCTGCTGCCCGTAATAGAGGGTCCGAAAACTCTTGCGGACATTTCTGCCCGGAACATGCCACTTACCACAGTGGAATACCTTATAGCCACCTGCGTTGAGTAATTGTCCTATATCAGGGATTTCTGGGTGCAAATACCCACCGTTAAACGGAACACCTGTTTCGGATGTGTATAACCCCGTTGCCCAACTGGAACGAGCGGCGGCACACACCGGATCCGTACAGAACGATCTGCGAAAAGATGTCCCATTTCGATGGAGTTCATCGATATTGGGTGTCCGAAGATACGGATTTCCATAAGCCGAAATCGCATCCCACGAGTGCTGGTCGGTGTTGATAAAAAGAATGTTGGGACGTTCTTTCATACACAGTCCTCCATCTTCTCTCTAAGCACCAGCGTCTCAAAAAAGGTTGAAGCGATAGCAATGTTTCCGTGTGCATCTAGCCACCAATACGATGGCAGAAGTCCAACACCGTAAAGGTAATAACCTTCAAGCGGAATAGGAATCTGTGTTGACTCAAGGAAACCAAGTCTACTTTTTCGTCTAAGTTGCTCCAAGTCTTCGAGCACAGCAATGTCTATCCCACCATCTGACGCTTGAATTGTTCGCGCGAGCATTGGAACCACATCGAAGAGTGCCCAGTTGCACGTCAATTCGACAGATGCATCGACTGTTCCAGCGAAGATCTCAGCACCGTTGATGCGCAACTGCACTTCTGAGTCTGAGGTGAAATAGCCAGCACACGTCAATTGGGAGTACTCATCGTCGGCACTATTTCGAGCATCAACGCTCCACTTATCCCGAAGTGGGCGGTAGTTTTCATCACTACAACAGAACTGCATTCGTAGATTTTCGCCGCTCGTTGTATTCTCGTATTCGACAGAATAGTGCCACAGATTGTCGCGTTTTCTCCGTTCAATGACGGCTGTCCCAATGCTTAGTGTCTCCGCATTCCTTTCCGTGTTATAGCCGCGCCAATAGTTCGGTAGTACATTGTAAATATGCGTGATAGTCTGCCCTGTCTGGGTGTCGCGCGTGCCAGTTTCTGGGTCATATCCGCGAAGAGTCTCGATTAATTCTTGTGCAAATTGGGGGTTTTGGACACCGTAATTGTAGTCGAAGGACCAGTGCAATGAATTGCTATCGCTCATGGTGTTGGAATCATTGGCGTATTTTGGAGGGTTTTAATAGATGCAGCGTTATGTGCATAACGGGTCGTCTCAGGTAGACGGTAGCCTCGACAACATGCAAGGGTCAATGTGCGTGCCGAATCCAAAGATATCCGGTGTCCTATGGATATGTACACCCCCTGAACATTCTTGCGCGTACGAACAACGGCACCGATCACCTCTCCTTTGTCCATCAAGTAAGTGTAAGATCCCCGCTCCGATTCCGGTTCCTCGTATTGTCCACAGAGCCGGGACTTTGCACATCCAATCGTCGGCTTATCCAAAATCAATCCTAAGTGGGATGCGAGTCCAAACCGTCTAGGGTGCGCGATCCCCTGTCCATCCACTACCACCAGGTCAGGCTCAGTTTGCAACTGCGTGAATGCTGTGAGTAGCGGCGGAATTTCCCGAAAGGACAACAACCCCGGTATATAAGGAAAACGAACAGGGCTTTCAGTAACCACGCTATCTACTACCTGCAACTCGGGAAAACTGAGGACTACCACGGATGCGCGTGCGATGTCATTTTTTAGTCCTATATCTACCCCAGCAACGGTATTGATTCTCCCAAACCGGTCTGCTCTAACCACCTGCGTGCGGAGTCCATTTTGGATCCTCCGTGCTTCTTCAGGAGTAACATCCCAGGAATGGAGAGCGCGATACTGCATAGCTGCCGCTGTTCGTTTTCAATGTAAACGTCATCGTGTTTCGCAACGTATCAGGCACGAAAAGAGAGCGCGATGTATAGACCCTCCGCAAGTGCTTATAAATGATAACACAAAACATTTCGATTGTCAAGCCTGTTTGGTGTCATCTACATGTTCAATGGTTATTTCTCTTGCGTCGTTTCTTTGACTTCAACAACACCGGGCTTCGTGATATGCC
>RKRR01000183.1 GCA_007571305.1 Candidatus Poribacteria bacterium
AGTCTTACCGGTTCCAGGTGGTCCTTGAATGACATACAGGTCTTTTGCAGATATCGCACCAACAACTGCTTCCTGTTGGAACTCATTTAATTGATTATGAAACACCAATTCCTCACGTTTATTCGTTAAACGGATTGTTGGCCGATCTTCAAATAATATTTTTTCGAGATTTGCATTTGCCGCAAGACCATTTTGGAGGTCTTCGAATCCTTTTCGAAGTCTTCTAATCTGACTAAGTGTTGCAAAATTGCTAAACACCGCTTCTTTTGATTTCGGATGCAACTGACTTCTTCTGGCCATCTCTCTAAACCTTGGTTTGAGTTCGATTTCCACTTTTTTCTTTGGCCTATCTACTTTTAAAACTTCTCCAATTGGATAAAATATCATTTACAGTAAAGGGGTTACGAGGCGTAGAAATAGAATAGAAAAAGGTAACACATTTACATATCCCTTCTAACTCCTAAAACTTTTTCAAGTTCACTTTCCTTTTAATGCCAGCCAACGAAACGTAAGTACATGCCCCAAAGCCTCTCCCCCCATAAAAGCACAACCACAGCAGCACTTGCAAGAAAAGGTCCGTATGGAATAGGACTCTCCCGATTTTTCCGCCCAGAAATAATCAAGGCACTCCCGACAATCGCACCACTCAGGGCAGAGAAACCTATCACCATCACGAGTTGGGGCCACGCACCGAGGAACAATCCGATGAGTGCCATCAACTTGATGTCCCCACCACCCATCGCTTTTTTACGTAGGATTGCGCCCCCAATTACTGCAATCAACCACAACGCCATTCCCCCAGCAACAGCACCCATGAAACGTATGAGCAGATACCAAATATCCGCACGTTGATACGAGATTACACAGACGATAACCACACCGAGAATCAATCCCGTCGCGATGATGACGTTTGGAATAATGTAGTACCTTGCATCAATCACAGAAATCGGTAACAGCACAGCAATGAAGGCGAGCGCGAGTAGAAATTCGAGGGTTAACCCGAAATGGTGAAACATGAACAGAAACAGTGCTCCTGTTGCCAACTCAACCAACGGGTATAGAACGGAAATTCTTGCCTTGCAATGCCGACACTTTCCCCACAAAAGCAGATAACTTAAAACAGGAATGTTGTCGTGAACCTTTATTGTTTCATTACATTCAGGGCAAAAAGAACGACGTGGCGAATGAATCGACACGTCTGGAAGCGGAATGCGATAGATACATACATTGAGAAAACTGCCGACTGCCAAACCAAAAAGAAAAATGAACACCCCTAAGTAATATTGAGAAGTCCAGATTTCAAGCATGGGTTACCACCAATACTTTTCACCGAGACGTGCATCCGCATGATAGACTCTGCTAATCTCCGCGATACCGCCGATCCGATACTTTTCCGGAACACGCGGGTGATTTTTTGCAATTCCTATCTTATAGGTGTCTTGATGGAGAACATAGTTTCCCCCCCAAGGTGTCTCAGGAATGGATTCCAGATAGTTCCCGCGCCACCCTTCAACGCCAGAATCCTTTACCAAGGCATCTAAATTTGTTGGATACCCGCCCGTGTGCTTGAAGTACTTCTGGATAGCAACCGCAACAGTTTCGACATCCATATCTGCTGTGCCCACTTTTCGATATTCCTGCCACGGTGGAAAAGAAAGTGCTACAATGGCAATGGCTACAATAACAAGGATAAGCAATTGAAGTCGAGTCATTCCGTTTTCAAACCTACCTTGCAGGTAAGTGACGTGGGTTAAGACTTTGAAGTTCTTCGTATTGGAGTCGCCTGTGCTGTTGTTGCAAGCTTGGTTTTGTGATACTATACCGCACATATCCTTATTTCAGTTGCGCCCTCACCCAGAACCCGCTGTAATGGAATAGAGAACGGAAGAGAGGTTCATTAATTAAAAGCCTTGTGGTTAAAGGACGTGTATTTGAATCAGGACTTACGCAATTTTGACCATCTGACGCTTTGTAAGAGGGAGAACCCCAAAAAACACAGATGTTCTCGGGCACAACCTGACAGGTTATGCTACAGAAGAGCAGCATGCGTAAGTCCTAATGAATACTAACGTCCTTTTCTAAAGAGCCAGCCCAGGATCCCATAGATAGAAAAACATTCAGGGTGCCGGTTCTCCTGCTTCTCAAGTAGAATCTACTGTCCAGAGTTTGGTCGAGAAATACCATACCGGTTCATTTTTTTGTACAAGTTGCTCCGCTCAACTTCTAATGCTTCTGCGGTACGACGGATGTTCCACTTATTCTCCTCCAAAGCCGCAAGGATGTATTGTTCCTCGGCAGTGTCCATCATCTTACTCAGAGCCATTCCAGGTTTGTAGAGCGGTTTCCTCATAGAAGACTGCAAGGCGCCTGGACTCAGACCCGCACTTGGTGATGGATAGGACGAAGAAGGATGAGGAATCAAAGACAAAGCTTCGACAACATCGGGTGCCATCACGACCTCTCTATTTACCATAATAAGAAGACGTTCGACGATATTTTTTAACTCCCGGATATTTCCGGGCCAATTGTAACTTTGAAATATAGCATACGCCTCTGGATCAATGACTTTCGGAGGGGATGCCATATTGAGTTGCAAACGCTCAGCAAAGTACTTAACTAACAGCGGAATATCCTCTATCCGATCTCGGAGAGGCGGAACGGTAATCGGCACAACATTGAGCCGATAGAAAAGATCGCGTCGGAATCGTCCTTTCTCAATTTCTTCGGGGAGATGTTTGTTCGTCGCGGCGATAATTCGCACATTTACCGTTCGAATCTGATTTCCTCCGAGGCGTTCAACTTCGCCAGTTTCAATAACGCGAAGGACCTTTGCTTGTGCCTTTAAACTCATATCCCCAATTTCATCAAGAAAGATAGTTCCACCGTGAGCGAGCTCAAAGCGTCCCTGTCTTCGTGAATCTGCGCCAGTGAACGCGCCGCGTTCATGTCCAAAGAGTTCACTCTCAATAAGTTCATCGGGCAAGGCGGCACAGTTGAGTGGAATAAAGGTTTGCGCAGCACGCTTGCTCTGTTGATGGATCGCATTGGCGACAAGCTGCTTACCCGTGCCGTTTTCGCCAGAGATTAGGACACCGAGCTTGCTTCCGGCGACCCGCCCAATTTGCGAGCGGAGGTACGAAATAACATAACTCTCACCTACCATTTCGTCGGTGGGCGTAATTTGCGATTTCAGAATCTCATTTTCATGCGATAAGCGAGATATATCTAAAAACGGCTGAACATTGGAAAGGATTTTGTCAATACTAATCGGTTTGGTGATATATCGCTTCGCACCGAGTTCCATTGTCCTCACAGCAATGTCGATATCTTGTTGCGCAGACATCATCACCACATTTAACTCAGGGTGACGTTCACGAAGTTTTACAAGCGTCTGAACGCCATCCATCCCATTTTCCATGCGGATATCCAATAGCACAATATCTACATCGGATTTGATACACTGTTGCAATGCCTCCTCGCCATTCGCAGCCACGAGAACTTGATACCCACGCATTTTGAGACCTTGGGACAACATCTTAAGCGTATTTTTTTCGTCATCTACAATCAAAAAAGTTTCCATTTTCTAATTTTACCTTGCAGATAAGTTTCATGATAAAAATTTTGAGAGTTTCCGTATGAGAATCGCCTGCACCGTTGTTACAGGCTTGTATCGTTTTCGATACCGTGCCGTATATATCCTTACTTCATTCTATACTTTACCAGAAACCCGCCCGTAATGAAATAGAGAGCGGACAGAGTACCATAAATTAAAAGTCTTTCATGCCTATCGCCAGATCTTCGATGTCCCGTTCAGTAACCTAACTCGTACGTGATGCCAATTCTTCAGTTCCCGATACAAATTCCTCATAATGAGTATCTTGATTGTGGTGAAAGTGGATACGGAAGGTAGTGCCTTCGCCCTCAGCACTTTGAAAGTCTATCTTGGCACCGTGATCTGTAACAATCCTTCTAGTAATTGGCATGCCGAGTCCTCTACCATTCGCCTCTGACTTGGTCGTGTAATACGGCACAAAGAGATTCATCATAGTCTCCTTGGACATACCGTGCCCAGTATCTTGGATCTCCAGTGAAACTCTACCATTAATGGCTTTCGGTTTTCGGTTTTCGGTTTTCGGTGCATGGCGGTTGCTATCGCTTTCATCTGCCACAAGATTCTCTTGCTGACTGCTACTTGGCTTATGGTGATTGTTATCATCTTCTCCTGTCATAACGTGCTCTGACCGATTGCCGACCGCTGATTGCTGATTGCCATTGGGTGTGAAATAGGTTTTTACCTTAAGCAACCCGCCCTCAGGCATAGCCTCAATCGCATTCTTTACAAGGTTGCCAAGTGCTTGTGTAATCTGCTCCGGATCAACCCAGAGTTGTGGAATCGGAGTTAACTCGGTCTTAACCTTAATTTTCGAGATGTTCTCAAGCCAAAACTCCTTAGCAGAATTTTGCACTGATGAGTCCATCTGATCTGGGCTCACTGGTGCCACTTCATTTTCGTGCTCAATATCTGGTATGTATCTGCCGCCGGTGTACAGCATCAGAACAGATATCACAATGTCATTCAACTGGCTCCATTTCGGCTGGGGTTTCGGCATCCGAGCGAACTGATGGAACTCGTCAATGAGTTTACCAATCCGATCTACTTCTTCAATAACTGTGTCCGTACATTCACTGAATATTTGTTCAAAAACTTCAGGATTGGATTTCGCCTGCTGTAAGTTTTCAACGGAAAGTCGAATCGGAAAGAGCGGGTTTTTAACTTCATGTGCCACCTGCCGTGCGGCATCTCTCCAAGTCGATGCTCGTTCTACCGCCATACGTTCCTCCCAGCTCCGCTTCAGGTCCTGCGCCATTTGATTGAAACCCTCAGCAAGCTGCCCCACTTCATTACGCGATTGAATTTTAACGCGATGATCGAGATCACCTGCCGCGATGTGATTAACCCCCTCGCGCAGGAGCGCGATAGGACGGGTAATCCGACGACTAATAATATAACTGATGAGATAAACTAACGCGAGCCCAGCGATACCACTCAAAAGCATCGTAATCGTGAGCTGCTGCTGCCATTTCATCTGACGTTCATGCGAATATGCAACGATTAAGCCAACAGCGGGAGTGTCACGTGTCGTCACGAAGGGTGAACTGAAAGGCGTTATCTGAAAAGCCGTAAAAGCACGACCACCGGTATCTTCTGTTCCGTCTAAAAAGACTTTTCGCTCTGAAAGCCAACCCGGAAGTGATTTAAACCATCCTCTCCCCTGTGCCGTTTGGGAGGCATAATTTAACGGCAGCCAATCCTCTGCTGTCGTTTTCGATTCAGCATCGAAGGACGCTGAATCCGAAATTTGAGAGGACCCCACAAGGAAGATCGGATGCTCATCCGATTGGATGATCGTTTGAGTTGTCTCCAACCACGTTTGCAAGAGGTAACCTCCTGTCACAAAACCCCACTCGCCAGTTTCCGTTACCTGAACTACATGCTGCAACCCCAGCTCACTCTGTAGAGGAATATTTCTGAGTTGTATATGGTCCTCCTCACCCAATGACTTATATGTCCGTGTCTCCTTTCCGCCTGTTATGTCAGGATATAGGAGCCTTCCATCCGGGGCACCATACTCTAAGAGATCAAATTCCGGTGTTGGTAGATAAGGAGACGGCGACTCGCTTTCTACGATACGGTGCAACCTTACCTCGGTAGCTGTAGCGTGAACTTCTTTTTTAATCTTATTGAGAAACCTCTGATAATTGTTTGAAATCTGGGCTTCCACTTTCTCAATATAGGTGTCAATTTCCCTTTTAAAAGCGAACCGAATCAGGAAACTGGTACTCCCAAAGACAACGCCAAACATGACAAGGAAGACGAAGCCATAAGCGATAAATATTTTATCATGGAATTTTAAACCGGAGAGTCTATTCCTCATCTTTTTTTACTTAATAGTTGTCAGAGAAAGGGGTTATCAGCCGTCAGTTATCAAACACAAGAGACATGAGACGTATCAACCGCCTCTTGTAAGAGATAACCGATAACTATTCTTCTGAAGCCTCTAAAAAAGATCGGAAATTTCGTTTATAGCCTTCAACGCCATCTTGCAGGTATGTTAACTCACCCCCGCCATTATTGTCAAGATGTAACCCCTGGAGCCTACCTTTTACAGCAATAGTGTCCATTAGGAGACGCATCAACTGGCAAATAGACTGAATGTCCCGCTTCGGCAGGGTGAGTGTCGCATTGGAGACACCGTTTTCACCAAAATCTAAAGCAGTCCCGCGATACGAGGCAGTCTGCATGTGTGTCATAGATAAACCTTCAAACTCGGTTAATTGGCTGTCCATTCCAGTTTCTCTCGGCAGTCGCACATCGGGACCAAGTTCCTCCCAATGGAGAAACAAAACGATTTTATCCCTTGGACCGGCAATAATACCGTTGAGAATAGAATGATTGCTCGTGGGGCCCTTGGCATTTATGACATTAGCACCGCCCCCACGCTCCTGAATAGATTCCGTATAAAGTTGGGCGAACCATTCACCGAGGCAACTACTGTCAGCATAGTTGTAAAAAACAATAGTGTTTTTACTTGAGTGCTTGGTTCCGTTAGCTTCTTCAGAAAGATGAATCCATCGAGCCAATCGATAGGCAATGTTATCCTGATGATCATAGGCAAGATTAAAACTTTCGTGCGCCTGATTCACACCTTCGACAGCGGCGCGAATTCGAGTATCAGGAGTTTCACCCTTTCCTGCTGTCATAGCAAGAAAGAACAAACCGACTGGAGAGAACGCCGAAAATCGTCCACCAACCCCATCAGGAACAGGAAGCAACGTGTTCCCGTAGAAAGGGGATTGCCCATGCATTCGGAAGAGCACACTGTCGGTGGTTAACCCGGTCGTGGCGAGGACATGTTGCCGCCAGTTGACATCACCAAGTGCATCACCGATAACCATCAAAGTAGCCATGGTTTCGGTTGTTGTTCCGGATTTGCTGATGACATTAAAGAGGGTCTTGTCAAGAAGATTCCTCGCTTTGAGCATTCCAAGTAAGCCGGTAAGCTTGCATGGATCGAAAGTATCACCTGTAAAATAGACTTCAGGAGCACCACCGCGTTCTTCAACCGACAGTAAATTATGATACGGATGGTTGAAGGAATCGTGAAAAACGCGGGCACTCAGGTCAGAACCACCTATACCAATGGTAACTAACACCAAAAATTCTTCACGGGCGCGTGTGGCTAATGCTGCGACTTGATCAATATCCCCAGATTGGAGATGACTACGGGTCCACGCGCGAAACTTACGCTCCAACTCGGCAAGCGGTGCTTCCGTTTCACGTTGAAATAGAAGATGAATCTCCTGCAAAGCCGCATCAACGTCCTGTTGTACCGCCTGCGGGAACGAACTAACTGCTCCACTATCAACGACAAAACGTAGACGACTGTCCAACACACTCTCCTCTTTATTAGCCATCAATCACGAGAGATTCATTATTTATGAAAGCCTCTCTTAACTGATTTCGCCGATCACTAATTACTGACTGCTATTCTGCCATACTTATCTGAAAGACGAACGATATCTTCCTCGTCAAAGTGCCCAAACGCAATTTCGAGTATTCGATAATCTTTAGATTCCCCGATGAGCTGATGTTTAGCCCCTTGCGGAATAAATACGGGTTCCATAGGAGCAGGACGCTGAATCGTGCCATCAAGGTTTATACAAGCACCTTCATCAAGCGGAATCCACAACTCACTTCGGTGATGGTGATACTGATAACTCACCTGCTCACCTGCCCGAATTTCTAAAATTTTGACGGTAACGGGTTGATTAAGGACGTATTGTATGAAACGCCCCCAAGGTTTTTCAGTTTTCACGATTTCCTGAAGTTCTTTCGGGCATAAAGACATGATAGCATTCTCCGAATTGTGAGACATATCCAGGGAAATAATGTAAGGCAAAGATAGAAGAATAACAGTCAGTTAAAGAATTTTTTTCCACCCTTGGAAAAATCCGACTGACCGCTGACAACTACCGAGAAAATGCTTACAAAAACTCAACAGTAGTGTATCATATAAATAGTATGGAGTCAACGCAAAAGAGGTACGCCTACGCCTCTGACTTTAATCGTTTATCCTATCAGAAAACAGAATTGCACTTAATATCAAACTATTAGGAAACAGGATTGCTCAAACAAAAAATTTCAAGGCTTATTGAGAATAGCATCTCCGAAAAGGTGTTCCCTGGTGCCGTCGCCTATGTTCTTGCCGATAAAAAAGTACTTTACCACGAAGCGTTTGGTCATCGATGCGTGAAACCGAAAAAGCTACCGATGTTTCAGACAACGGTATTTGATTTAGCATCACTGACGAAACCGATTGTCGTAGGGACCCTTTGCATGCAACTCGTTGAGAGAGGCAAACTCTTTTTGGATTCCACCGTAGAGAAATATCTACCAGAGTTTAAACAGACAGGAGTGACGCTTAAACATCTGCTAACACATACCTCAGGACTTCCTGCGTGGTTACCTGTCTATTTGCGCGCACCATCACGAGGGAATGTCATCTCCTATCTCGGAGGTGTCCCACTGGAATCGCAACCAGGAAAGAAAACTGCGTATAGTTGTTTGGGGTATATCGTGTTAGGAGCACTGCTTGAAAGTGTAACAGCACAATCTCTTGATAAATTGGCACAGGATTATATTTTTGAGCCGCTCGGTATGAAATCGACGCGGTTCAATCCACCACAAGCATGGCGTGAGCACTGTGCAGCCACTGAAGATTCCAACAGTTTCGAACGCAGGATGGTAGGCTACGAACGCTACGACTGGCGAGAAGGTGTCATCATCGGGCAGGTCCACGATGAGAACGCGCATTTCCTGGGCGGCGTTTCCGGCAATGCGGGACTCTTCTCTACATCAACAGATCTCGGTAATTTCTGCCGAACACTGATGGACAACGGTGGGGGACTATTGCGCCCGGCGAGTCTTTGTACGATGCAACAAGTCGCTTCAGCAGAAGGAGAACGCCGGTGCATCGGTTGGGCTGTGACAGATGACGGCTGCCTCTACCACACCGGGTTCACTGGCACCTCAATACGAATATGTTTAAAAAGAAAACTTGCGGCGATTCTGTTGACAAATCGGGTGCATCCCAATGCGGATCGACGTGGTATTATCGAATTTCGAAAAATCTTCCACTCAATAATTTTCAGTTGTCAGTAGTCGGTTTTCAGTCAAAAAGTTTTCGTTTAACAAAATCCTCTTGTAACTGATAACCGATAGCGGTAAAAAATGTCCTCTACAGCACAACAGCAAAAAGTCGAATTAGGATTGAATGTCCTGCTCACAGAGAAACGAGACTGGATTCGGGGCAAATCAATTGGCCTAATTACAAATCACACCGGGGTTGATGTCACCTTACGAAGTAATTATCGCCTGTTCGCGGAGGAACCATCGTGTCGACTTTCTGGGATATTTTCTCCAGAGCACGGATTTTGGGGCGCGGTCCAAGACGGTATCGCTGTCGACAGCCTCAAGGTATTAGATGAAAACGCATCACAGTCGCCCCTCGCACGCGTCCCAGTCTATAGTCTATATGGACAATCAACCCGTCCAAGGGCGAATCAACTTGAAGGCATTGATTTACTCGTCTACGATATGCAAGATGTCGGTGCGCGCTACTATACCTATATTTCGACGCTTCTCCATGCAATGGAAGCCGCCAGTGAACATGGAATAGAGTTCGTCGTCACAGACAGACCGAATCCGATTACGTGTAATACCGTGGAAGGACCAATATTGGAGCGCGGGTGTGAATCGTTCGTCGGTATACATAGAGTGCCCATTCGTTACGGATTGACAATCGGTGAATTGGCAACTATGTTGAAGGCAGAACGTGTGTTATCGTGCCGTCTAAAGGTTGCATGGATGTCCCGATATGAACGCGACATGTGGTACGATGACACCGGCTTGCAGTGGGTGCCACCATCGCCCAATATGCCGACACTCACAACTGCAATGCTCTATCCGGGTTTATGCCTGTTTGAAGGAACAAATATGAGTGAAGGCAGAGGAACGACGAAACCCTTTGAATACATCGGCGCGCCTTGGTGTAAAAGTGAAATGTGGGCTGAAATACTCAATGACTTGCACCTACCTGGTGTCCTATTCCGCCCAGTCGTCTTTACACCATCCCCAGTCGCTGAAAGAACAAAACACACAAAACAGACATGCGGTGGTGTCGCAATTCACATTACCGATAGAGAACGCTTCCTTCCAGTAGAAACGGTTATCCACATGATATCCACTTTAATTACCGAATACAGAGACCATTTTGCGTTTCGAGCCGCGCATTTTGATCGATTGGCAGGAAACAACTGGCTCCGAGCCGCGCTATTGGATAGGAAGTCATTGGACAATATTCAGGCAAATTGGCGTGACGAACTTCAGATATGGCGTGAAAAGGCAAAAGCATATCACGTCTACAATTACTAAAGTTTGGACAATATTATGATTTTCAAGCTGCCTTGTCGAAAGGCAGCGTGGTATCTTGTTGAAAAAGGGGTGTAATATTCTGCGAGTTTG
>RKRR01000199.1 GCA_007571305.1 Candidatus Poribacteria bacterium
TTGTAGTTTCTGAAGTCTGCTGTTCCTCTTTAATCACTTCTAAATAGTTGCGAAATGCGTCAAGTGTATCGCGCTGATATGTTTTTAACTCCAGCATCTTCTATCCCTTACCTTTCATGTATGCAATATGGAAGTTGGCAAAATGCAATTCCCATCTTTGTAAGTTCGCGCTGTCCGATGTAGTTACCCGCCGCGTAGACAATCGCTTTTTTGCCATTTTCGTGACTGGAACTTTGGATACGTTTTGCATGCTCCAGACTTAGGATTGCTTCGTTGCTGCGTAAATATTCAAGGTTAGGTTGATAAAGCAGATAGTAATCGTTTTTGTTGTCAGTGTAGAAAAGCCCATCATCATTTTTTTCCTCTAACGTAACCTCTTCAATAGAAATACCTACAGAAGTGAACAACAAGTTCGTAGCGAGTGCTGTGTATGTCGGTAACTTCTCTCCGGTAAGCATCGCCTCAATCTCAATAGACTCGCCCAAGGTGCAGTAGGTAAAGGAACCACCTAATCCTTCGCGTAATCCTTCGTCAGTCGCATGGGGAACACCGTTGATAACACGGCGGACGCGTTCAGCAGTGACAGAATCGGCATAGTCTTCGCACTCAATGAGGATAAACTTGCGGTTACCGTCATCTTCTTTGTTGAGGGCTAAAACTGCGTGAGCGGTGGTGCCACTGCCAGCGAATGAGTCTAAGACAATATCATCTGCTGAAAGGTTAGCAGTTTGGAACACTCTCTGAATAAGTTTAGTGCCTTTGGGATTGTTAAATACGCCTTTCCCCATTACTGAAGCTAATTCTTCATTCGCTTGATGAGTGCTACCTACTTCGTGATAGGGCCACAACGATCCCACAGTTTTACCAGCCTTTACCTCCGATAGATAAGTTTTCTTATTAGGTTGAGACTTCCCACTCTTGCCAAAGTAAAGTTGACCGTCATTGTATAGTTCCATAAGTCTCTTTTCGGTGTACCTTGGAAACCTCCCTTCTGGACAATACCACGTGACACCGTTCGGGAATTCCAGTGAATATCTATGTTCATCTCTACCGCTCTTTGCGTGCAATGGTGTTGCTTTCCACGGACCTTTAGGATCTTCATCTGGATTTTTGTATGACTTATCCATTTCTGGCGTTCTTGGAAGGACACCAATTCTGCAAACGTTTAGGTTTTTGGCATACGAGAGGATATTCTCATGTTGATATGAGATGGTTTTGGAATCATTGGACAGTGTATATTTGGACCACCAAGTAAAATTAGCGACGATGTTCTTTTCACCAAAAATCTCATCCATCAGCATCCGTAGGTGATGTTGTTCGTTGTCGTCAATAGATATGAAAATTATACCATCTTCAGCGAGTAGTTCTTTTAGCAGATGCAGTCTTGGCCACATCATGCAAAGCCATTTATCATGTCGTTCCAAGTCTTCGTTGTCAATAGGGCTATTCTCCTTGAACCATGCCTGCATAAGTGGACTTTCGACGTTGTCCTTATACTCCCAATCCTTTTTGCCTGTGTTATAGGGTGGGTCAATGTAGATGCACTTGATGCGGTTGGTATAGCGAGGCAGGAGCGCTTTGAGGGCATGTAGGTTATCGCCGTGGATAATGAGGTTATCGTTTTCACCGGTTGGGTTACAAGAACGGCTTTCGTCTGCTTCAAGCGGGCGGTAGGGAACTGTGAGGTGATGGGTGTAGATGTGGTGTTTTCCGTTGAATTCAAGTGTAGGCATAGGTTAACTCCGTTAAAAAAGGGTCATTTGGTTTGGATCAGGTAGAGAGGATAAATGAAATAAGGCATAAACTCTATTTTTATCCGGTAATGCTTCACAGATACAAGATTCTTGCCAACCAGGAAAAGGGATTTCACTTTCACCTTCAAGTTTTTCGGCTCGCAAAAACGCTTGATTTATTACATGATCATCAGGAAAAATGGTATATTTTGCCAACCAACGGTCAGAAGCAGCAGGTGAAGAGGCCGAGTAAATTACGTGCAACTTTGACTTATTGTGGTATTGATTTCCAGTAGTAAAAAATGATGCTTGTGATGGCACTGGGGCATTAGGTACTAACCCATTTTCGCAAACAACTGCAATACATTTATTCGGTGCAACTTGCGCAAATTGGATTGTTGCAGCAATCGTTGAACTTTTAAAATAATTTGCCGCAAAGAGAATCAGTTGGACATTAAACCCTCTTTTGTTGTAGAGTTTTGTAAATTCCTTACTTGGCATCAAAAATTCAGCTGCACCAATGTTACAAAGGGTTTCCAACGGTTTTTTGAAGCCATGTTCTTGATTGATAGTATAGTCGTGAAGCTCAGAGATCAAATCTCCATCTTTCTCGATCAAATAATGTGTAACTTCATGAAATTGGGTAAATCGTTTACGCTCTTCACTTTTAATTTGTGAGTTGATGATTATTATTTTATCTTTTTGTGCTCCATCTGTTCCGGAAGGTAATTTCCCATCCTTCACTTCTAATTCCAAGCCAGAACATATTTCATCAAAAGTTGGTATCGTCATTGAAGCATACTTATTGACAGCATCCCGAACTAATTCAATAACGTGCCTCTTCATCCTATTCATTACTTATTACCCTCTTTAGGGGAGAGAATACGCCTGAGGTAAAGATACAACTCAAGCCATTCCGTCGAAGAGGTAGGTTGCCTACCGCGAAAGTTGACTTTCAGTAATGACTCTTTCCAGTCATCATCTATTCCATACTGAGTCTCATACTTTTTTAAAAACGATTGAAACCCTTCCGGATAATCAGTATTTGACGATTCGCCAAGCCCCTCGACACCACTAATCAGATCTCTGACGGAGATGTTATATGCCTCAGCAACCTTCCGGAGTGTATCAACAGATGGATTTACAACACCGCGTTCTATATCCGAAAGATAGGGTATAGACAGTTCTGAAAGTTGACTCAGCTCCTTTAATGTCAACTGATTTTCCCGACGAATGAAACGGAGCCGTTGACCTAATTTCATGGCAAATTTCCCTCTCTATGGTATTCATTTACACATTGTATTTAGTATACCACAATACGATTTTTTAGGCAAAGTAGAAAAAAAAAAAGAGA
>RKRR01000141.1 GCA_007571305.1 Candidatus Poribacteria bacterium
CTTATATTCTATCTGGCAATTGCAGTGGTAGCGGTTCCACTCGGGGCGGGGATCGCTTTTGTTTCGCGGGGGCAACAAAAACATTTCGGACATATTTTTGGATTGACAGCGGGGGCAGTACTCGGCATCGTCTTGATTATGATGATGCACCTTTTCACCGAAGTAGGTTACATCACAATCCTTGTGATGTGGGGCGGATTTTTCCTAATTTCAGGGGTAGAATATCTCACGACACATCAACGCGAGGACACGGGAAGGCATACAAACAATACAGACAAGAGATGGGGTATCAACTTAACCGTTCTCGGACTCTCCCTTCACTCACTGGCAGATGGACTTAATTTGGTTATCGCCGCGAGAGAGGAGGTCCTTGGTGGCGCACTCGCATTCGGCATACTTATTCATCGCCTACCGGTCGGCATACTTATCGCTGTTGCGCTCCTCCGGAATCAAACTTTTCGTAAGACCCTGATCCGACTGACCCCGTTGATACTTGGCCCGGTTATTGGAGCGGCACTGGGGGAGCAGCTCCTCCGTGGGGCTTTCGGTGAATTGACAAACTACCTCACAGCATTTGCTGTCGGTACCCTCTTACACGTCGTGATGGATGGGTTTCGTGGGAACTATACCATCGAGAAGCCGGGCTTGAGTCGTTATGCCAAAGTGTTTTTTGTCGTTGGATTCGTTTTGACCTTTTGCGTTATCTATTTCTTTCAGGGATTTGAGGGTGAATATTTTCACTAAATGGCTATCGGTGGGAATAGCAGTCAGCAGTCAGCAGTCAGCAGTCGACTTCCAGCGGATGCTCTTTCAGTTCTCTGCAACTCTCAAGCCAGACGGGAAACTGGTGGTCTTTAGAAGAGTTTTTTTGCTGATGACTAACAGCCGACAACTGATAGTTCCTCTTCTGATGGCTATCTTCTGTATTGTGGTGTTCGTCCTGCCAGCAAGAAGTGATCAAATTCCGATTGCGGTATCCGGTACACCGAGAGCGACACTTCAGATTGGAGCGAGTGCTTCGGAACAGGAACAGTTCGCAGCCGCCGAAATCCAATCCTTTATTCAACAATTCACAGGGGCCAAACTCGACATTCGCACCAATCGCCAACAGACGGAGACGCAAACGGTTATTGTGCTCGGCACCCCAAGGTCGAATCCAACAATTGCAGGATTACAGGCGAACGTAGAGCTGACCTTGGCAGAAGAGCTTGGAGACGAAGGCTATCGTATCAAAACAGTAGAGGTCGGCACAGAGATCGTCATTGTTGTGACAGCTCACACGGAGCGCGGGGTAGTTTATGGCGCGTATGCCTTCATTGAAAACTGTATTACGGCATTGACAGGTTTGAAACCTGTACATCCAGAGTTGCCGGTTGCCAAAGCCCAAGCCCTGCTCGTGCCGTTCATGAATGAGACCTCATCACCATTTTATCCCGTGCGTGCTGTGTTAGAGATAGAGGATCCGGATTGGCTCGCACGCCACCGTATCAACATGAGTGGTGGCGAAGGCGTTTGGACAGGTACGGGTATTGAAGATGGGTTCGGAACGGCTTTTAAATACGTTAACACGCCTGCGTTTGAAACTCTGCAAGATGAGCCGATAGGACAGCGCCGGGAACGCATCGCAACACTACAAAATCGGTTTAGTGAGCTCGAACGGCGTGGTATTGATGCTTATCTTTTTATGTATGTGACTGGCGAGCCGACAGAAGCACTGATTCGACAACGTCCCGATATCCTTGGACCGAGAGTGCTTTACGGGGCTTCTCGAAATGAAGTATCTTATCGCCCCTTCTGTTGGTCTAAACCCTCGTTTCATACGCTCGCGAGGGAACTGACGCAGGCGATCGTGCGCACCTATCCTGCTCTTGCCGGTTTTCATCTACGTTCTTGGGGATACGAGACGCGTGCCTGCGATTGTCCTGACTGTGGCGATAGGACGGAACAGGGACAAGCAAAACTTTGGCAAGTCTACTTTACGATTATTAACGCTGCACGAGAAGTGCGTCCGGACTTCAAATTCTATATCTCTGGGTATGACAGCAGTTGGCTCAAAGATGGCGCAGGCGTTTATGCACAGCAGTTGCCGAAAGGGACTATTTTCTCAAGAAAATGGGGGGCAGATGGCGAACCCGTTGCGAGTGCCGGCTTACCTATCCCGCAAGTGAGGGCACTCGGAGAAATCGGACATCGCTTTATCGTCCTTTCGCATGAAGTAGAAGAGGTAATGCCGTTTTGGATGATCGAGAGCGATCTCTTTGTGCAAGGTGTTCGACAACTTGCCAATAACCCTGAGGTCGTCGGGCTCGGTGGGTTTACGGTCCAAGGCGCAACACAGGGATTGGGGTACCTTGATCGTCTTGTCAGTGCTAGTCTCAATTGGGATATCAACCTTGACCATTATCAACTCCTCCGAAATGAGTTGATAGCCCGGTACGGCACCGAGGCCGCGCCACGCATTCTAAACGCCTTGCGGGTGAATGGATGGAACATGGCAAGTTATTTCACGGATTATGCGGGCTCCTTGACGATAGGAGGCACATACGGCAGCGGATCCGCGGGACTCGCGACGCGATTCTGGACATTGGTTGGACCCCGGGCTGTTGAAGATACATTGGCTATCCCGGAACTGGACATTGCGAAATTCGCTGTGGACCGGTTCACAGCACTTTTGGCACCGCAACAGCAGGCGGCAAACGAGATACGGGTAGCAAGTGAGATCGCAGAGCCTTTTGATCTGGAAGCGATCGAGGATTTACGCGATGCTATCCATTTGATGGAACTGTGGGTCCTGTTCTTTGAAAGTCGATCTAAATTAGTGGAAGCAATAACACTCGGCTACGAGCCAGGTACGGAAGAGGCAATCCGCGCCAAGGTCACGAGCGCGGTAGAATTCTCAAAGTCCATACAACCACATATCAAAGGGATTGAGGAGTTTATCCCGCTCTTCGGATATTCGCATCGGACGATTGAAGCGGAGTTGCTGAGTACCTTAAATGCAGAAGTCGCTTGGTTGACGAGTTTCGATTATATGACACTCCAGAAACACGACGAGGGTTTCTCACCAGAGGAAACCCCTTTCCGAATTTGGGATGTTCACAATTACCCGAATCCTTTGAAAGAAGAAACAACATTTACCTATCAGTTATCGTTGGATGCCAATGAAGTCTCTATCACTATTTACGCCACATCTGGACGGGTCGTGAATATCTTGAAAGAAGCTGCTGGAAACGAAGGCTACAACGAATTTATGTGGGACGCACGAGACGCGGACGGTATATTGCTTGCCAATGGGGTATATTTTTTTAGAATACGCGCTGTCGCTGGAGACCAGATAGCACAGACACTCGGACGCTTGGCAGTGCTAAGATAGTCAGTATAAGTAGGACTTACGGATGCTGCTCTTGTGTAGCATCACCTGTGAGGGTGTGCCACGAGAACATCTGTGTTTTTTTGGAGTTCTCCTTCTCACAAAGCGTCAGATGGTCAGATAAGATTAAATTCACTTATAATTTACGTGTCAAAAACAGGGGCAAACCACCAAGTCACACTCAATATTCCCGACCTTGTGTACCAGCTAAAAAGGAGGGTAAAGATGCTTCGTATATGTGTTCTATACCTGATGCTTTTGCTTTCAGTGATGGGGTGTAAGTCGCAAACTTTGCAGGAACATCTTTTAGAACCACCACCACCGCTTACCAATTTCGCATTAAGCCGAAATGGAGCAATCGCGAATGCTTCACAGTCCGTCCCAAACCACCGGGCGGAAGAGGTCATCGATGGGGACACCAATTCCGAGACGTGGGATGAGGGCAGTGGATGGGGAAGCAGTTTAGAACATCTCCGCACCTCTGATCTCAACAAACGTCCTTATGTATCTGTGACGCTTGCTAAACCGGTCGATATTCGTAAAATTGTGATGTGGACGATCGACTCCGAGAAATATCCAGCACCGCAATTTGGGTTGAAGGACTATCGAATTGAGTATTGGCACGGCACCGGTTGGGGGCTTATTCCGTCAGGCGATACGAAAGACAAGCAGTATACTGCGCGAGATAATACCAAAGGAAAACGGGTTCATGAGGTTCGCCAGCGTCTAATCGCGAGCAAAGTCCGGGTCGTTCCTGTTTCCTCAAATGATACGGTTTTCAATTACCAACACATGGCGGGGAGGCGACCTGTGTATGCAGTGGAGGGCATCGCGCGAGTTATGGAGTTAGAAGTTTGGGGATATGCCGCCCCAGAAGTGCATACACTTAAGCAGATTGCACAAGGAATCCCGCCGGAATCAATGGCGCATCCTGTAGCAATGGAGACACAAAACGGTAAATCTCAAACCGAACCGACGATCAAAGAGATTATTCGGAACGTCTTAAACCGATATGAACTCGGATACGACATGGCAGACCTAACGAAGGTTATGTCCTGTTTTTCAGAGACGTATCTCTCCAATGGGCGCACATACCGAGACGTTAAAACAAAAGCCTCCCGGTTTTTTGATGTGTATCATCAGATTGACATGACACTGACCGATATTGACATCCATCCGAACATAGCCGACGATACAGCGATTGTAACGGGTGGCTACACGTTGCAATATGCACCGAAAGCAAACGGTCAAGTTGAACAGATGTCCGGCAAATTGACGTTGGTTTTCGCGAGTGAAGCGGAAACATGGCGTATTATCCGGGCAGAATAGTTATCGGTTTCTATCAGCGAGTTGGGACTGAAATTATATCTTATTGTCTATGTCTCCAAAAACCGAGCCTGAAATGAAAGGGAAGGCGACTCGAACACGAAAGCCGTTAAATTCACTGACTCTATTACTTATCCGCAAGGTGGATTAAAAAGATGGTACAAGAGCAGTCCAATCTTTGGGCAAAATCATACATCAATGACGGATATTTACTGCTTCCAGATGTTATTACGTTGGAAGAGTGCAATGACCTGAAAGCAGAGATGCTAAAAATATTTCGTGGCGATTACCCGTGTGAGGCGATCCCACCGATGCCGAAGACAGCAAGCGAAATGGAAGTTTTGGATAGAATCATGTGTGTCGGCGAGCCGCATGTCTTTAACCCTTTGGTTCGGCGTTACATTGAACATCCAAAGATATGTGAAGTCCTCCGAATGATTGTTGGGGCACACATTCCGTTTTGGGATGGTGGTGTGAAATGTATGCAGTCAATGATGTTGGGCAAGGTCCCAGGACATACTGGCAACCCATGGCATCAGGACGAACACCCCATTCCAACGCGGGACAGATCGCTGATCGGTGTCTGGATTACATTAGATGATGCCACAATTGAAAATGGTTGTCTCTGGGTTTTACCGGATAGCCACCGCTCCGGTGTAATCTATGACCGTTTCCCACACAACAAACTGCATGAATTCGACAGTTGTCACGAAGCAGCGGGTTTTGATGACACCGACGAAATCCCGATTGAAATGTCAGCTGGTAGCGTTCTCTTTTTTAACGGTTACCTTTTGCACCGCTCCAAAAAGAATCGAAGCGATGCATTCCGACGTATCCTTGTGAGCCATTACTGTTCAACAGCATCGTGGTTAGGCTGGAAGGGACAGCGGAATTATCGCGGTGTTATTACCGTGGCTGGTGAAGATCCGTACACTGACGAAGGATATGTTACACCGAACGTCTGGGCACGATGGGAGTAGCCTGACAAGCACACGATGAAGCAATTTTCAGTAGATGAAAATTTCTAACCCAACCGATCTTTATAGTAGATTCCGTAATTACTTGGACATTTATAGCGGCGTGCGAACTCTGAAGCTATCTGTTTTGACTGGCACAGCCTAACAGGCTATGCTACACGTGTGAACCTGTTTTCGGATTTTACCATAACTCGAACACGAAAACCGTCACAGCGCAAATTTCGTTACTTATCCGCAAGGAACATAAAAAAATGAAGCTGACAGAACATCAGGTGAATTTTTTCAATACTTTTGGTTATCTCGCAATACCGGGCATGTTTTCGCAGGGCGAGATGGAATGGATCATCGAAGAGTTTGAGATATCGATTCAGGAATTTGGAGGCGGTAAAAATCATGATGGAACGAGCCGGACGATGTTCGGGGGACCAATTGAGCATCGCCCTAGACTCTGTACCCTCCTTGATGATGAGCGAGTCAAAGGACTCATCGGTGGTGTACTCGGTGAAGACTTCAACTATGCTGGGGGGGATGGGAACTATTACACAGGCGATACCGGTTGGCATCCTGATGGAGGTTGGGGACGACTCTTCGCTTGTAAGGTGGCGTTTTACCTCGATCCTTTAACGAAAGACACCGGATGCTTGCGTATCATACCTGGCAGCCAAAACCCTGCACACTTTGTCAGAGCCGGAAAGATTGACCCAAATCAATCGGAGGCATTGTACGGTATACCTCCGCGTGATTTTCCGACCAGCATCGCATTGGAAAGTACACCGGGTGATGTCGTGATTTTCAACCACGACACCTATCACGCGGCATTTGGCGGCGGAACCCGGCGGCGGATGTTCACAATGAATTGCACGCAACATTGCACAACGGATACAGATTTAGAGACGCTTCATCAGTACTTGAGCGTCCATTCAGCAGGCGGATATAAAATTGAGACAGGCGCAGGGATGTATTTTCCAACAATGGTTGACACTGCAGACGCGGAGCGACAAACCCATCTCCAGCAATGTAGCGGCATTCATGACGAATTGTTTCCACAATATGCCCGACCTTCATAGGTTTAGTGTTTCCATTGCAATCCCTGTGTTTTTGTGGTATTCTATGGTATAGGTCCATATCGCAAGTAGGGTATTCCTTAGGAATTGAGCGCACTTACGCCGAACCCCATTGGAATTCTCGAGAAATCTGTCTAAAACATTTATAGGCTTGCGCTTGAAATACGGCGCAAAGACCTATAGTCTAAAAATGGTTCCATCTTTATTTTTCAAACATTTAGGACGCATTGGTAGAAATGTTATCGCTGCAGTATTCATCTGTGGGATAAGCACGTTTTGCGCAGCTGCACTGCCAAAGGCGCGCACCTACTTGCCTTCAAGTTCCATCGCTATGAGCGATGATGCCCTTGCCACTTTCTTTAATCCATCGGGACTTGCCGCAGGACAGGGGCTGAACCTATACTACCTCCGAACATATCAGAGCGATTGGGCAGGCGATGATGCCTTCTTTCTTGCTGTCCCCGGTGCGGGTTTCGGTATAGAATTCGGCACCGCTGATGCCGATACCGACTTCACACGTTATACATTTTCGGGTGGCTATCATCTCGGAAACTCGCTCTATTGGGGAACAAGTTACAACTGGATGAATTCGGACGATGAGGGATACGACAGATTCCGTTCGCTTTCCATGGGTTTAATGTATCGCCGACGTTATTTCTCAATTGGCGCGGCGGCACGCGATCTCAATCGTCCTAAATTACTGGGAGAAAAACTCGGACGCACTTACGGTTTAGGGTTAGCACTCCGTCCGGGGACCTGGCGCACAACCCTCTCAATTGACATGCAGAAAACTCAGGGGATTGAAGGTGTAGACCTCCATTACGCCTTAGAGATCCGCCCGATTCGCGAGTTTATGCTCCGCGGTACTGTAAATAACGATCTGAGTTTTGATATCCGTTTCGGTGTGAACATCGGGAATTGGGGGTTTGGGACGGGCAACGCCTTTGACAACAATCGCGAGGCACAGTCCGGTGTCGGTTACTTTCATTTTTCCAACACCCCGATAACCAAACCACTGCCTCGCCGTAAATCGTTCCTAGACCTACCGATGCGTTCCCTCAAACATGTTCTACCTATCGCAAAATGGGATGACAATGTCACTGGAGTTCTTATCCGTATTGATGGGAGCGGTTATGGTATTGCACAGCTTCAGGAGATGTCGGATGCCATCTTGGATTTTAGAGAATCAGGGCGTATTGTTCTCTGCTACCTCTCTAATTGTTCCACCGGCGACTATATCGTCGCGTCTACATGCGAAGGTATCCTGATCCATCCATCTGCTGAGGTCCGGTTAATTGGCATACGCACAGAGCATTCCTTCTACAAAGGCGTGTTAGACCTGCTCGGCATTCGGGCAGATCTTGAGCATCTCGGTAAATACAAATCCGCATCCGAGGCATTCACTCGGCGCGAGATGTCCGGAGCACACCGCGAGATCCAAAACATTATTTTGGATGACCTGTACGAACAACTTGTAGCAGCAATCGCAGAAGGACGTGGATGGACACGCGAAAGCGTCAAAAAACGTATCGACGAGGGCCCTTACACAGCACGTCAAGCTTTCGCCGTTGAACTGGTGGACAGGCTCGTCTATGAAGATGAATTGCTTGATGTCGTGACTGAACTGACTGATGCCAGAACCGATTTGGTACCACTTCGTCAGTACGTCCGAAGTGGGTTGTACGCTCAAGATTGGCAGGTGCCAGAACCGAAAGTTGCAGTCATTAAGGCTGAAGGACTGATGTTGACAGGTGATAGTTTCGTCGATCCGTTTATGGGCACTCAGGTGATGGGAGCGGATACAATCACACGTATTGTCAAAACGGTAAAAAACGACGATTCTATAAAAGCGGTTGTCTTGCGAATTGACAGCGGTGGTGGGCTCGTTGTCGCCGCTGATACGATATGGCGTGAATTAGTAAAACTCAAAGAGGTTAAGCCGCTCGTAGTGTCAATGGGAGATGTAGCGGCATCAGGAGGCTATTACATCTCGGCTCCCGCCGATGTGATCGTTGCCGAACCCGGAACGATTACGGGTTCTATCGGTGTTGTCGGCGGCAAGTATAGTTTCAAGGGGCTTTATGAGAAACTCGGCATCCATAAGGAGATTCTCAAACGGGGCGAGCATGCTGATTTTTACACCGATTACGGAGACTATCCGCTTGCTGAACAGAAAATTGTACAGAAACAGATTAAAGAAATTTATGACGATTTCATTGAAAAAGTTGCTCTTGGACGAGCCGAGTTAAGGGTCGAGGATGTAGATAGACTTGGACGTGGGCGGATCTGGTCAGGTAGACAGGCAAAGGAGAATGGACTTGTAGATGAGTTAGGCGGTCTAAGTCTCGCAATCGGAATCGCGCGAGAACACGCAGGATTGGAAAAAGAGTCGGTTGAGATAGTCGAATTTCCTAAGAAAACATGGATGTCACAACTATTCGGCAACGTTGGATTTCCGTTAGGTTCGTTATGGGAGGGGTTTGTAACTCCGAATTCCGTTGAGAACATTGTTCCACAAGCCTCCACCGACTTGCTCATGCAGGGTAGAAGTGTGGAAACGGAATCTCCGCTGCAGTTTATTGCACGATACGGTGGTTTGAGCACCACCGCGAGACTCCTAAACACAATCAGAAAGCATCGGTTATTTCTTCTCATGCCTTATCATATAAGCGTAGGGAACTAATATCACATCTGTATCCCGTTTGTGAAATAGAGTGCTTAACCCTACTGGTGAGGAAATGCTTAGGTACAAACCTCGCTCTCTGAAAACTGACGACTGACGACTAAAAAATGCTCTTCGCCAGGAACTACAAGACACTACGGCGCAAAATGGTTCGGAACCAGGTTGAAGCGCGTGGTATCCACAATCCGAAAGTGCTTGCTGTTATGCGAAAGGTAGAGCGGCACCTATTTGTAAAACCGCAGTACCTCAATGTGGCGTATCAGGATGGAGCATTGCCGATCGATTGTGACCAAACGATCTCGCAACCCTATATCGTCGCGTTGATGACAGATTTGCTGGAGCTCACCCCCACTTCAAGAGTCCTTGAGATCGGAACGGGTTGTGGCTATCAAGCGGCAGTATTGGCAGAATTGGTGGGAGATGTTTATTCTGTTGAGATTATACCCGGACTTGTCGAAAGTGCAAAAGCGCGATTAGAGGCACTCAACTATCGAAACATTCACCTCAAACTGGAAGATGGATATTACGGTTGGGAGGAGCACGCACCTTATGATGCTGTGCTTGTCGCGGCAGCACCTACTGACGTACCGGAATGCCTCATTCAGCAGCTCAAGCCGGGCGGTAGGCTGGTGATTCCTGTCGGTGGTTCTGAACAAAATCTTCTTTTAATTCGAAAAGGACTTCAAACTGATGAGGATTCGATACATTCTCTCGAAACCACTGAGATTATCCCTGTCCGTTTTGTACCGATGACGGGTGGATTGAATTAAAACGGTTGTCAGGATATCCGTCTTCAGAGGCATCAGTTCTTAACGATCGGCAGTCAGCAGCACGTAATGAAATGAAGTGCGACGCGAACACGAAAATCGTTAAATTCACAAACGTTATAACTTATCCGTAGGGAAAATTAGAAAATTGAAACATATATTTTGTCTAATTCTACTCATCGTGTTGCTTTTTCCAGTTGTTGCCGCTGCGACATTCAATAATATTGGCGTTGGCGCGAGACCGTTAGGTTTAGGTGGAGCTTTTGTCGCACTCGCCGATGATAGTAACGCCGCAGACTACAACGCCGCAGGATTGGGTTATATTAATAGGATCCACTTCGGTGCTACGCACGCACAACGTTTTAATGGGCTCATTACCTATAATGCCATCAGTAGTGTTATCTCGCTTGGAAGAATAGGGTCAATTGGGGCAGGTTTCGGGGACTTGGCAGAAGATTCCGAAATTTATAGTGAACAAACGTTGCGTCTCTCTTATGGAAATGCTCTTTTCAAACAATTCGCAATCGGCGCAAATCTGAAACTCTTCCGCACCTTTTTTGATGAGACAAACGAATTTGTTGTAGAGAATCCATATTTCGCCAGGACCTCAAGTTCAGCCGTTTCTTTCGACCTCGGCCTGATTGCAAAACCTTTCCAGAGTCTAAGTCTTGGTGCATCGGTAGAGAACCTACTCCCCGCAGATATGAGCATATCTGACACTCAAACAGATTCGGTGCCGTTAAACATCCGTGCTGGTTTGGCATATAGACTTGCGTCTATCGCAGAGATGAGCGCACAGGGCGCGGCAGTTAGCAACTTGTTAAGAGGCAGCCTGGGGAGTCTTGAGGTTGCATCTCGCAATGGCGAATTTTATATACGCACAGGAATGGAAGTCTGGTTGAATAATTCCATCGCTGTTCGCGGCGGTTATGGCGTGAAAAGTGGAGAGAGTTCGGCAACAACCTTGAGTTTCGGTGGAAGTGCTAAACTTCCAATCAGCGGTACTACCCTTCAACTCGATTATGGATTTCAACTGCTAAGTGGGAATTTACGAGACAATATAACACAGCGATTCTCCCTTAATCTATTGCTGTAAAAAAGGGTTTTTAATTATTAAGTTTCTGCCCACCGATCCACTACGTTTCGCTGTGGTTTGTGGTGAGTTCCCTCTGTTTTCGGGAGATACAGGGAGAGGAAGGTTTTTTTAAGGGCAAAACATTATCTGTAGCCCCGGAGGGGATGTATTTGTGTAGAGGAGGGCGGTCCAAGAGCCCATCAATTAAAAAATGAAAAACATATCCATTGGTTTGATACTTATCAGTAGCCTGCTCTTGGTTTCCGCTAACAGTTATGGAGCAGTTACCTCTGTTGGAGAGATTAACGTCGTCGGGCAAAAGGAGGGCGTTGTTCCTGCGAGTTCAACCGTACCTTTGCTCGTGACACTTGTAATTGATCGCTCTTTGGCGGAGCCCGGTGAGGAAATTAAAACTATTGAAATCATGATGCCACGGGGATTTCTGACCCAATCCTCCTTTTTCAGAGGTATCTTGCGCGATGGCAACCAAATTGTAGCAAGGGCTGTCGTCTCAGGCGGCAGTGTTCTACGCGTTGAACTCGCAGATGCCATTATTGATTTTCAGAACTCGCTCTATGAAATTACTTTTGAGTGTCAGACACCGAATACGCTTATTCCAGAGGTAGTTTTCAGAGCGCGTCTTCGCAACCTTCAAGACGGTCCCATCGGTGAATTCATCCGACCAGGGCAGGCAGATGGGAAACTTAACAACGACGATTTTACCTTACAAGTTATTCCGAATGTTCCACCTGACCCAGTTATAGGCTTCATTGCTGAAGCCGATGGAACCGGAGAAAACGATGTGACCCTTCGCTGGCAGAAATCAACAGATCCAGATGTCAACGGTTACCTCATCTACAGAGATAAAGACGATTCTACTATTAATGTCGAAAATCGTTCGTCAACCACGTTTCGCGACGTAAACGTTCCTCTGGGAAACCATACCTATCAGATCACGGCTTACAAGACGCTTTTCTTGCAATCGGAACGCTCACCCATACAAACAGTAAATGTATCACCGGATACTGCTGCGCCGGAACCACCGACCATGCTCAGCATCACGCCTTCAAGTGATGGTGTCGAAGTCTTATGGAAACCGAGTGCCAGTCGCGACGTAACGACGTACCGAATTACCGAGGGACTTACCACACTTACGGAAATCAATGAATTAAAAACAGAATATAGGTTCATTGATGATCGTCCACTACCTATAGGCAGTTTTACGTATGCAGTCATCGCCATTGACGAGGCAAATAACGAATCCGCTCCCGTAGAAAAAAGGCTTCGTATTTTCGACAAACCCTATCCGAATCCTTTTACACCACTTTCGCCAGACGAGGATTTCAATCGGGTTGTCTTCCCGGCGCGCGCACTTGAAGAGACTTTAGGTGAATTCACAGTGCTCATATTTGACATTGACGGATTGCTTGTGAAGACTTTAACTGCCCTACCCGGTGAAACGGAATTGATTTGGGATGGACGCAACGAAGTTGGTGAAATTGTGGAAAGCGGTGTTTACGTCTATCAACTTCAGGTGGGAGAGAGTTTTAAGACTGGAACTTTGATTGTTGCAAAGTAGGGGGGCGGACATGAAGACGCATCCTCACAGCGGTATGGAGTTTTAGTTTCTACGTGGGCTCCCTGTTTCTTTCAACGTTCCAATCCCTCGGATGCTTAGGAAAAATTTATTGACTAATTTTCAGTTCGGGGTTATATTATAATTTTATTAGCAAGCCATTGGTTTGCTGAGCTGCACCAGTTTTATGATGGCAGATTTTTTGGGGATTTATAGGCTGCATCGAAAAGAATCTGCTGTTAGCACACATCTTTACGAATAAAGGAGATACAATAACAATGAACAAACTTGAGTCACGCCTGCTGACGGGGATAATACTACTCACGACCCTCTGCGTTTTGGGGACTGCTCTACCGGCGTTAGGAAATTGGAACGTTTTACAAGAACGGGATCCAGAAGTTCGGGATTACATGTCAATTGCTTTTACAGGCAAGAGTAGCGGTTGGGTAGTCGGTGCTGCGTCATTTGAGGATTTTGAAAATCCCGGCTTTATCGGATATACCATGGATGGTGGTAAATCATGGCAAAAATCGGAAATCAAAATCCCTGCTGATTTAGCCGAAGTGTACTTCCTTGATGATAAACACGGTTGGGCTGTCGGCGCGGACGGCACAATTGTCGGTACCAATAACGGTAGAGACTGGGAAATGCAAACCAGCAAGGTTGGCAACGGACTTAAAGGCATCTATTTTGTTGATAAAGATATCGGGTACGCAGTGGGAGAAAGTGACACCATCCTTTCGACAAAAAATGGCGGACGCTCATGGAAAGTTCTTCAAGGTGGACAACTCGGTGCGGTTGGCGATGATGACGCGAATATGTACAACGCCATTCAATTTCTTGACGAACAGACCGGATGGGTTGCCGGAGTCCGCGTGAGTCCGAGTACGCAAGGTCAACATGCTCTGATTCAGAAAACGACTGATGGTGCACAGACTTGGGTCACGCAGTCGACCAACAGAGAGGATATCCTTGAAGACATCTTTTTCCTTGATGCGTCAATGGGCTGGGCGGTTGGTGAAAATGGTGTAATTCTTCATACCACAAACGGCGGCGAATCGTGGAAAGATCAAGTGAGTGGTACGGAAGAAACACTACGAAGTGTTGGGTTCGCAGATGAGAAAAACGGTTGGGTGGTTGGTGGCGACTTTGGAGTTGGTGCCATCCTACGTACCAGTGATGGTGGCGCAACTTGGGAGCTTGAAGATTCCACGGAAAAATTAGTCAAAGTTTTTGTGCTTGATGGAAAAAACGTGTGGGTAGCGAGTTCCACCGGAGCTATAATGCAAGCAGAGTAGATAGTTGTCATTCGGATTTTTTTCAAAATCCTTTCAGTTGTCGGTCTTCAGGTAATACTTTGTCGTTATTACAGTGAATTTTGCTGCATCAGTATATCTCTTTAACGAAAAACTGAAAACTGGCTGCTGACAACTAGAAACGCGGAGGTATAATTTTGGAAGTATCCACATTCGCAACGCGGATGAGTCGATTAGGCACGGAATCTGCATTTGAAGTCTTAGCGAAAGCCAAACAGTTAGAGGCACAGGGCAAAGACATCATCCACCTGGAAATAGGACAGCCAGATTTTCCAACACCCATTAATATCATTGAAGCGGCATACAAAGCAATGAAGGACGGGCATACCGGTTACTGCCCATCTGCCGGTGTACCAGAATTTCGAGAAGTTGTCGCAGAGCATATAACAGAGACACGGGGTGTTACCATACATCCTGACGAAGTCACAGTGACACCCGGAGCGAAACCGATTATTTTTTTCACTATTTTAGCGTTAATCGATGATGGTGATGAGGTAATTTATCCCGAACCAGGTTTCCCCGTCTACGAATCTGTTATCGACTTCATCGGCGGAAAAGCCGTACCGCTACCCCTTCGGGAGGAGGTAGACTTCCGATTCCGGCTTGACGATCTTGAGTCCGCGATCTCTGATCGGACGAAACTGCTGATTCTCAACTCACCTCAGAATCCTACGGGTGGTACGCTAACCGCTGAAGACCTTGAAGCAATCGCCGAACTCGCACAAAAACACAACTTTTATGTTTTAACAGACGAAGTCTATTCACGTATTCTCTATGAAGGTAGACACCACAGCATCCTCAGTCTGCCGGGCATGAAGGAACGCACGATCCTGATCGAAGGGCATTCTAAAACCTATGCCATGACAGGCTGGCGGTTAGGTTACGGTATTGCTCCGCAAGCGATTGCTGATAAAATTACGCAGTTAACTATTAACTCCAATTCCTGTACTGCTACCTTCACACAACTCGCTGGGATAGAGGCATTGACAGGACAGCAAGCCTCTGTTACGCAGATGGTTTCAGAATTTCAGAAACGACGGGACGCAATTGTAGATGGACTGAATGCAATTGAAGGCATCAGTTGTATCAAACCGCTCGGTGCTTTCTATGTATTTCCCAATGTTACACAACTGCCGATTTCATGTGAAGCACTCGCTGATTATCTCATGGAGGAAGCAGATGTTGCCTTATTGCCTGGTACCTCTTTTGGCAAATATGGTGATGGGTACCTTCGGCTTTCGTATGCCAATTCGTTAGATAATATCCAAGAGGCATTAGGCAGAATGGAAACTGCAATCTCGAAGTTGTAGCACGTTGTTTGAGCGTTATCAGTTGGCAGCAATTTGTATTGGCAATCATTCCCCTGACAGGAATCTCTTGTATGCCTCCTACTTTTGACCGAAAAGTTACCGCGCGGATCCCAGCAAGCACAACGAATCTGGGCCCCGGATTCGACGTGTTAGGGCTCGCTCTCCAACTCTATAGCACAGTCACGTTAGAATTTTCTGAAGTTGACAGTCTTTCTGTAAGTGGTGTAGATGCCGATAAAATACCGAGTACGCCGGAGCATGTCGCGTTTCAGGCAGCAGAACTTGTTTTCCACCGAGGTGGAGCGAAACGTCCGAAAGGCTTCAAATTGCAGATAGAAAATGGAATACCTGCAATTCGTGGTCTGGGCGGCAGTGGAACTGCCATTCTTGGCGGGTTGCTCACTGCAAACGCGCTCTGTGGGACCCCATTTTCTGACCCAGAACTCCTCAATTTTGCGACAGAACTGGAAGGGCATCCCGATAACGTCGCCGCCTCATTGTATGGTGGACTCGTCGTTTCAGCACAGGAGGATGCTCATGTTCATACCGTTCGATTAGAATGCCCATCCCTCCTTTCGATTGTAATGGCAATTCCTGATTTCCCACTGTCAACAGAACAAGCACGAGGGGTACTACCAACGTCAGTGGGCTTTGCAGATGCAATCTACAATACAAGCCGAAGTACACTGTTAATCGCTAGCATTGCCACGAGGCAATTTGAAATGTTACGTGTTGCAATGAAGGATAGATTGCATCAACCTTACCGGGCTTCACTGATCCCGGGTTTTGATGATGTGGCAGAAGCCGCGACCTCTGCTGGAGCACTGAGCGTCGCATTGAGTGGGGCAGGACCGACTGTTGCAGCTTATTGTCTGGAACACACAGAACAGGTTGCTGAGAAGATGCAAGTTGCATTTAAAAAGCACCAGATTGCGGCGGATATTAAAATTTTAAAGCCGGATGCTCACGGAGCAACCGTTTTTTAAACTGTTGAATTTGCACTACTCCACAGCCTAAAGTTAAAAGAATGTCAAATTTTCATGCGGAAAGTATTGCATCAATCCTGAATAAATTCGACTCCAACTTGGAGCAGGGACTGAGTGCCGAAGCTCTTCGGCGGGCAAAATCACGGTACGGTAAGAACGAGATGTTCCCGGGGGAAGATGGGTTTCCTTTTAAAGCGTTACTGAAATCATTGCTCACGTGGCGTGTGATTATTTTGGTAGTCGGGACAGTCATCCTTGGTGTTTCCTTCGTCGACGGTACGAGCAGCGTTACGCTCCATACAATAAGCATTGTCGGGGCAGTTTTGGTTATTCATGTCGTGTCTGCATGCATGACGGAATACCGCATTCACAGACGGGATACCCACCGTAATAGGCTCATGGGGCATAGTATCAAGGTTATTCGACAAGGAAAATTAGGTGAATGCGTCCTAAAGGACATTGTGCCTGGAGACCTACTCCTTTTCAGCCCAGGGGACTATGTGCCTGCTGATGCCAGGGTCATTCAATCGGAAGGGCTTATGATTGACGAGTCCGTGCTCTTTGGTACCGAAGAACCTGTGCAAAAGGTGGTAGTGGATATTCAAGATAGTGCTTTACCCCCTCAAAAACAGAGAAACATGGTGTTCGGCGGGACATACGTTGTAGAAGGACATGGACTTGCAATCGTTGTGCAGACAGGGCACCAGTTAGAAATATGGAGACAACGTTCCAATGCACGTCCAACACTTGTCATGAATACCCGTGCTGAAACTGAAACAAGGGGTTTATATACCACTATAAACGTTGTCGGTATGGTTGTGGGCGGAGGGGCTGTCGCAATCGCGTGGTGGTTTGAATATCAGAATTATGCTACCGACTGGCAATCTCTCATCCATTTAGGGTTGTTATTTGCTATCGCATCTGCCCCGCAGGATGTAATTCAACTGCTCCGTTTATTTTTCTCTAAACACGCCCAAAGATTGTTGGAAAAAGGGGTTGTACTACGAAATTCACGTAGCCTTGAGAAACTGAGTCGCATTACCACTTTTTTTGCTCATGAAAGCGGACTGTCCACCACACGCTCACTAACAATTTCAAGTCTTTTCGTTGATGAACAACTCGTTGATGGTAAAACATGGGACACGTGGTTAAATTCTCTAACGGAACTGACTCCAGCCGAGCGGCAGAAGGCTATTGAGACAATGTCACCTCACGGAAAAATTCCACAGGGTGCCCCACACTTGGTGTTTACAGCAGGGCTCGGTACTTCTGAGGGACAGAATACAGATCGTGCCGATCTCTTTAACACACGGTCAACTTCAGAGGGTTCCATGTCTTCCGAGATGGAACTGTCCCTCCAGTCCGCTATCCAAAAGGAGGTGGAAAAACTCAGTTACCAACTGGAAGATGTCAAGACTCGACTTTCGTTAGTGAACACCTATCCTTCCACGCGTAACTATCCTTATCAAATGCAAGTGTTCGAGTCAGCACCAGAGGATTATCTTAATATCATCTTTGGAGATGCTCGAACAGTGCTTGACACTTGTGGGTATGTACTCATTAATGGCGAAGTTACACCCTTCTCGGACGACAGATACGAAATGTACCACGAAATCATAGACTACCTGATGAGTACGAAAGCGCGGGTCTATGGTGTAGCCTTTCACTCCTCTGATGTTATCCTGAAACCACAGGAAATGGAATACAATCCTATTTTTTTAGGGTTTATTAGCTTTTCTGCCAACAGTGATGAACAGGCAAAGACAATCCTGAAGTCCAGTCTTGATACTGGACTTAAAATTATCCTCATCACTGAACATGAGGAACAAGAGGCAGTCGATATTGCGAAGGATCTTGGGCTTATCCACAACCGGAAAGCAGTGGTGTCGAGGGAGAAGCTTGACAGTGTCTCGCGTGAACAACTCGATAGTGAAACAGCAAAGTGGATTGCTTATTCGCAACCAATGGAGCATCAACGACGAAATATCGTCCTCAGTTTAAAACGTCAAGGACATGCAGTAGGGTTTCTGGGTCAAAGTAGAACAGACCTCCGAGCAATGACCGTTACGGATATTACGCTTGCGAATCGAGCCGATGCATCACATGTTGTGCAAGCCGCAGCCGATGGACTCATTAACAATGGAGGGTTTCAAGTTATAAGAGATATGTTACTTCATGCTCGTGAGGCGTATCATAACGCCGCCGGTTTTCTGCGGTGGAACTTCTCTTGTACACTCGCCCTACTCTTCACCCTGACCTTCGGGACGGTAGTACACTATCTCTATAAGATGCCTATGCCGTTGACGTTAACACAGATAGTTTGGACCCAATTTCTCCTGACGCTCTTACCATCATTCGCTATAGGCACGGAACGGATATTTGCTGATGAAAAACATCACCGTCCAATGCCGTTTTCGGGGTCGCGTTTCATGTCAAAGATGACAGGCATAGACATCGTTTGCCGCGCCGTGACTATTAGTCTGATGACAATCATTCCGTTCTTCTTTATCTTGTGGCGTTCGCCTGAGCTATCCGACGTATTTGGGGTTTCGACATTAATGACAAATGTTCTTTCGGTTGGAGATGTTGGGAATCCAGATGCTTCGGATATTGCGATCGCGCGGACGGCAGCGTGTACTACGCTTATTTTCACACAACTGGTTACATGCTGGCAGGCTTTACGCTATCCATGGGAACCGATCGTTCAAAGGGTGCTAGCGAACTCCGGTCTCATCATTATTTCACTCGTCATTATCGCACTCCATTTGGCAGCACTTTATGTCGAACCTGTGGCGCAGTTTTTTGGAATGGTGCGCCTCAAATGGGAATGGCAATGGACGCTTCTGTTTAGCCTAACACTGCTTCTACTACCGCTGAATTTGGCAATAGGTTCGCGACCAGACGACATCTAAAAAACGCGCCTGAACGGAATGGCAGGATTTTTGTCTGGGTGTTTCTTTGGATATACGGGATGGAGCGTTACTTTGTTAACTATCCTGACCGAACCCCAAGAAACATTGAGAATCTTGCTATACCCAAAACCCGTAAGTCGGAATACCCGCGATAATCCCTAAGATTGTCCAGAGACTCCCAACCGTAAATTCCCCTAATATTAACCCTAAGAAGAAGGGTGCTATCTTACGATGCCGAATGATGCCGCCATACTGAAGAATAAGCCATTTAATTAACCAACTCATGAAAAGGCAGCTCCACGTAACATGCATACCCCAACTCGTAGAGATAGCGAACCCTGCGGGGTGAAATGGCCACCAAACGAATCGCATCCGGAAGAACATCAGCACTGTTGTCAGCAGAAACCCAATACCCATAAATCCACTTTCAGGTATGAGTGTCGCCTCTGGGGCTTGCATCCACCGTGCAAGGCGCCGATATGGCTCTATCCCGAAGGCACTCAAAGAGGGCCAATAGGCACGCACTTCCATGCCGAGTCGATAACCTCGATCAATTAATGCCCAAAATCCTGCCAACGAACCCAGAATAGTCGCGAGTGTTAAAGCGAAAATGATGCGATTCATCGTCATGTTCGTCCGTTCCATGATCTTGAAACCTTCTAACTGATGCGGCATTGGATGACTCCGATGTGCACGGTTAATAAACCAGAACATAGAGAACATGATAAGGTTGCCTCTCCCCAATCGGCGTGTTCCAATCGTCCGAGTCAGAATTTCATCGGGACCAGAATAGTGCAGATCGTGCACAGGTGTACCCAGCTCGGCGCGCATCCGGGTTATGGCAATGGAAATCATGTAATAGATGACAAAAAATACGAACATCACCCAAAGTTCAGCACCGCCGTAGTAACAGAAAAGCACAAGGAATACCATTACCGCGATAAGACCGAGCGTCGCCCCGCGATAGGACATCGGCTCCTGCGTTTCGCGCCCTGAAGTGCTAATAACAGTATTATCCTGTTGGGTATTTAGTCCTACAACGGTTTGCGCGACATGCAATAGATGCCTACGACTTGCCCAAAGTGCCAAAACGCACAGCGCGAGGTACCCTCCTGCAGCTTGCTCATTCATGTAAGGGAAACGGGGTAGACTACGCAGTCCTAAGGCGGCACCGAGAACCCGCATAAATCGCCAATACCAAAAGAAGAACCAGCACGAGAACGAAAGGTCAAGAGGGATAAAGAAACCGAGCCCGATTGCAAATGGGTAGAGTGAAAACGGAATTCTCCCCATAGCATTCCAAGGGCTCTCCGTAAAGATTTGGAAGCTTCGTACGCGTGTCCGTAGTTCAGGTAAAATCGGATACAGAAAGTTAACACCATTCCATAACGCAAGCGCGCCAGCAATCCCAAATCCGAGCCACATTAATTTGTTTTGAAAGAGGCGATTCTGCGGTGTTTCTGTCAATTGAAGTGGGAGTTGTATTATCGGATAGCTTAATTTCTCATGTTCAATCCACTGTTTACGAACAATTATATTGATGCAAAGCATGCCGAAAATCAACACAGTAATGAAGGCAGTCCACCAAAGTACGGGCGTTGCCCAACCGAGCAATGTTTCAACTGTGTAGAGGGGAAGCTCCCCCTCATAATAACCGTGTAGAAGGGGCGTGTCGCTAATAGTGAGCCACTTCGGTAGGAAGGGAACAAACAACTGTTGCCATTCGTTTTCCGGGGTGGCAAAGCGGGATGCATGCCCTAACATCGGCACCAAAATCTCGAGCATATCGTGCCCCGTAATTCCCGAAGCGATGGAAAGCATTAGGTAGACGATGACTAATTCGCTTTGTGCCAATGCTAAGTTCGGGACAAAACGGCGCAATAGGGAATTGACACCGATAACTGTGAACAGGCTGAAGATCACATTGAAAAAGAGGGAAATGGTCACAGGATGACCTGAATACCGAATAACCTCCATCTCAATAACCCAGTAGCAGTTAATCGGTATGAGGATAACAGCAATAAGAATAGATTTGAGTGTGACACCGTGGGCAGGGATTTGTGATGATGTTAGCGAAGAGGAAGTTTCAACTTCCATATTTCTGACTGTGTGCCTCCGCTCTGCCCTTCTTGCGCAAGCCTATGGAGGCTTGTGGGACAAGGTTTCAGGCAGGTTTCTGGTTCTGTTGCGGTCGATTCGAGAGTTTGTACGAGTTTTAAGAAAATTTAGCACGGACTTGCTTTGTCGCTGAAGTTTTGGAATCACCATAGCGATTGCCAGCCGTGGATATTTTTAGGTAAATTTATCACATTTTCTACAACAAGTCAATCTTAAAATTTCTTATACCCAGAGGTATTCAGTTGTCGGTTCTCAGAGGAGTGGTTGCCAGGTCCGGTTGCTTCGTGGTGAGAATAGGCTTGTAACAAGGGTGGTTGTTTGTAACCTCAGCGTCCTCTTTACCCACTGCTGATTATAGACTTTGCTAAATAACGTTTCCGTGTTATAATAGATGTCGCAATATGGTCTTGCAGATTGTGCCTAAATTGCCTCTGTAACGACTCAGGATATGAATATGAAACCCTTCCACTATATTAAAAATCGAGTTGAAAGATTTTTTTACAAAACTTATCAGCGGCGCTTGGAATCCGAAGCCAATGCATGGAATATCCCACGCCACATCGGTGTAATTTTAGATGGGAACCGTCGCTATGCGAAAGCCAGTGGACTTGGCGATGTCATTGAAGGACATCATGAGGGCGCAAACAAACTTGAGGAGGTCCTTCATTGGTGCGACGAACTTGGCGTTGAAATTTTCTCAATCTGGATTTTCTCCCTTGATAATTTCAAACGCGCGGCACATGAAGTTGAAGGAATTCTCGGGCTTATTGAAAGGAAAATGCGGGAACTCGTCACAATTGAGGGACTCCATACAAACCAGATCAAAGTACGCGCGATGGGGCAGATAGACCTGTTACCATCCAGTCTGCAAGAAGCGATTCGGGAGGCGGAAGAAGCAACACAACATTACGACAAGTTTATCTTAAATGTCGCTGTCGCTTATGGGGGGCGAGAGGAAATTATTGAAGCATTTCGGGGGCACCTAAAAGCCGAGAGTGAAGGCGGTAAGCCTCTCCATCAGATTGCAGACGAACTCACAGTGGATAAGGTTGCTCCTTATCTTTACACCTCAAACCTTCCAGATCCTGAATTAATCATTCGCACCAGCGGTGAAGTGCGATTATCAGGGTTTTTGCTTTGGCAGAGTGTCTATTCAGAATTCTATTTCTGTGATACATACTGGCCCTCATTTCGAAAAATTGACTTTCTTCGTGCTTTACGTGCTTATAGCCAACGCAAACGACGATTTGGAACATAAAAGATAGACGCTAAAAATTCTACATAGCACTGCTAATCATTATCAGTAAAAATTTATCCCACCCTTGTATTCCAATTCCCTTGACACACAGATGTGAAGGAGTTAAGGCATGAGATTTGGAGTTTGTACGGGTTTAGAAAATATCAATCGGCTCGCAGAAGTTGGGTATGACTACATTGAATTAGGCGTGCGTCCGGGGTTGATGCCCGAGGCGGATGAAACTGAATTCCAGAAAATTCGTGAACAGGTGGCGAACGCGCCGTTAAAGCCGGAGTCGTACTCAGGATTTATTCCGGGGGACTTGCGTGTTGTGGGCGACGCTGTCGATTTTCCACGTTTGTCTCGTTATGTGGAGACTGCATGTCGGAGAGGCAGTGAACTCGGCGGTGAAGTCATCGTCTACGGCAGCAGCGGTTCCAGGAGTATAACAGAAGGCTATTCGCGCGAACGTGCATTGGCGCAAATTGCTGAGTTCCTTGATATGGCGGCAGATCATGCAGAAGCGCACGACATGACAATTGTCATTGAACCAATTTGCTGGCGAGAGGGCAATATCCTGCGGACTGTCGCAGATGGACTCGCTATGGCAAAACGCGTGAATCGTCAGGGGATCAGGGCGTTGGCAGATCTCTATCATATCTGGCAGGAAGAGGAACCCATGCAAAACATCATCGACGCTGCTGAGTGGCTCGAGCATGTTCACATAGCGGAACCGGTCAAACGTTCCTATCCGGGAAACGACGATTTCGATTTCACAGATTTCTTCACAGCACTCCAAAAAGCTGGCTATGACGGTCGCGTCTCGTGTGAGTGTAAGTTTGATGATTTTGACGTAGATGTTGAAGTGGCTTTGGAGACTATGAAAACTTATACTTGATAGGTTTTTGATAGCAGAGCGGCGAGGTAATCTCGTCCTTACGCTTTTAGGAGGTGGAATCCATCCTTACACGCGAACAAGGCAGAGTCATCCGGGCGCGGACAGGGTTTTATGATGTCCAACACCATGATATTATCCTGCGATGCACACTCCGTGGGACACTCAAACGGAGACACCGTTCTGAAACCGGACGCAGACTGTATGCCGACCCAGTTGCTGTCGGTGATTGGGTCATTTTCACACAACTTGATATGGAAGAGGGAGTGATAGAGGATATTCTGCCTCGCCAGACAAAGTTCTCGCGGCAATACGCTGGGAAACACGGAGACATTGAACAGGTTATCGTTGCGAATGCCCATCAAATCGTAGCCGTTGTCGCTACGCTTATGCCACCCCTTAATTTTCGGACGCTGGATAGGTTTCTTATCTTGGCGGAAGTAGGGGATATGGAGGCAGTGATATGTCTCAACAAGATGGACTTAGTGGATGGAGCCGGACGAGCAGAACTCGCCGAGACCTTTGCCGTTTATGAGAAATTGGGTTACCAAGTCATCTATACCAGCATCAATGTTCCTGAGAGTCTGGACGCACTCCGAAAAACGCTAAAGGATAAATTTAGTGTGATTGTTGGCGCGTCTGGTGTTGGCAAATCCAGTCTACTAAACGCACTCCAACCGGGTTTAGACTTGCGTATTGGTGAGGTGGGTATCAGAACTCAGAAAGGACGACATACAACAACACTGGTCGAACGTTTTCTTTTAGATATCGGCGGCGAAGTCGCTGACACGCCCGGTATACGGGAAGTTGGGTTGTGGGAGGTTGACACGGAAAATCTTGATCACTATTTCCCAGAAATGGAACCTTATCTCGGCACCTGCAAATACAACAATTGTGCCCACGTTGCGGAACCCGATTGTGCTATCCAAAATGCCGTTGAAGCCGGTGAAATACATACAGAACGGTATCGGAGTTATGTCGTCTTGCGAACAGAAGGAACAGAGGGGTAGCAGTCAAGAAAGAAAGTGTCAGTAAAGAGGAATGGGTTAAAGAGCACGTAACTTGGAAAGAAGTGGAAAGCGTCCCTATGGAAAGAAACGTCAAAGTGCGAAACTCCGCTGATTGAACAGCAAGAAAAATTAGAACATCAAAAATGTTTGCGCGCGTAAGCCAACCGTTCTGGAACACCTATGTCGATCCAGTCCGAGTCCGTTTGTAACGCATAGAGATTGGAAACGTATGGAAAAACATCTCGTTCCATAGAGAAGTTTTCTTGGTCGCTTGGAAACGCGTCAGCAATGCTTCGATCGAAAAGATACACCCCACCGTTGATATACCCACCACGACGAATAGACTGTTTCTCATGGAACGCCCGAATTTTTCCCTCACCGTCTGATACAATCTCGCCGTAGGGGCGGATATCAGGGACATGCACACTTAATAACACACCAGTCATTCCTTGGTCAAACCGAATATACATTTCCCGTAGTGAAAAGTTTGTGAGTAAGATATCGCCATTTAGGACAAAAAAGGGTGATGTATCGATCTGTTTCATCGCATTCTGAACCGCACCGCCAGTGCCAAGTCTCTTTTCCTCTTTGGCGTAACGAATGTGCATCCCTGCGTAAGTGTTTCCGACGCGTTTGTAAAGCGTATCGTGCAGGTGTCCTGACGCGAGGATAACCGTAGTGACACCTGCATCTGTCAGCAATTGGATTTGCCATTCCAATACTGTTTTCCCAGCGATCTCCAGCAAAATCTTCGGGAGCGTTTTCGTTGTTTCACCGAGCCGCGTGGCGAGACCACCGCACAGAATAATCGCTTGCATTTTTAAAATTTACCTTGCGGATAAGCGAAGGATCTCGTAACTTTAACGATTTTTGTGTTAGAGTTAAAGAAACACCGGATTTGGTCTGGTGATAGACCAAATCCATTCCTTGTGTTACATTTTAAAAATGAACAGAACTACACCGACCTATGCCCTGCAAAGCCGCGTGGATTTTCAAAAGCATCTCTCCACAAGTCACACCATTCTTGGTGTTCCGATAGGACAGTTTCGGGGTTTTTGCGGCTCCGCACAATAAAATCGGGGTGCGCTGTCCGTCCAGTGTGGTGTCCTGTAGTCTGATATCGCAAATCCAATGACCAGCGACATCGGTCGGACGTGTTCGGTTCTGAACGATGGGGTGTGAAACGGCTTAATAAGATGATGTCGCCTCGGTAACATTCCAGCATGAGCGGTTCGACATCCGGCATTAACTCCGGCTTGATCATGGTTCCGCCTTCTTTCTGATGAACGAGATAACCCTTTTCTTCAGTAATACCTGGTAATGCCTGAAGGCACCCCATCTCTATTGTACTATCACCCAATGGGAGCCAACATGTAACGATAGCAGACCCTTCCGCTTCTGGCATCATGACACCAGCATCCTGGTGCCACGGTACACCGCCTGCCCAACTCGCATTCCCATCTATAACCGGCGGCTTCGCGCGTAGGTGCTGAATCGGATTGCAAGTAATTTCAGGACCCACAATTCCTTCAATGACATCTAAAAGGTTGTCGTTCTTCAGAAATTCGAAGATGGCTTTGCCGCGGTAATGCATAATATCCAAACCGCTTACCATTTCATTGGACTGCGCCAGTAATTTTCCAAACCGCTTATCGAAGGGTTCATCTTCGTGAAGGTTTTCGATTTTACCTTCCTGCTTTAAGACAAGGGCGCGTTCCGAAATCCAATCCGAAATCTCATCAATCACTGGCTGTAGATCTTCATCAATCAAGGCATTTTTGACGATTAGCACGCCTTGTGTCCGGTAGGTTTCGCACTGCTCTGGCGTGAGTTTCATAAAGCAATCTCTCCTTTAATGGTTAACAGTTGTCGGTTACAAGAGGATTATGTTAGGTGAAAAACCTCTTAACTGAAAACCGATAATTGATAGCTGATAACTATTAAAAAAGTTTTGCAGATATGATACCATAATCAGAAAAATTCAACAAGGAGCATTGCAGCATGAAAGGCAGACGGATTGTAATGCCAGCGAAACGTACAGCAACGCTGGAAGATTTTGAACTTGACGAGACGCTTGCACCGAACCAAATCCTATTAAGAACGCACTACAGTTTGATTAGCCCCGGCACCGAAGGCGCAGGGTATACTGGACTCGAAAGTGGGACACGATTCCCACACGGTTCTGGCTATACAGCGATCGGTGAAGTTCTCAAAGTCGGTGAAAACGTCACCAAGTGTGCTGTCGGGGACCTCGCTTTCTGCTATAGTCCACACGCCTCTATCGCCAAGACTGAGGCAGTGCTGTTGGCGTTCAAACCCCCTTTAGAGATAGATGAGAAACTGGTCCCGTTCGTCCGAATGGCAACCGTCGCGATGACCTCTCTACGCGTATCTTCTGCCGAATTCGGAGATACCGTTGCGATTATCGGCTTGGGACTGGTCGGCAACTCTGCTTCACAACTTTTCAACTTGGCTGGCATGAAGGTCATCAGCATCGAGCGGGTGCCGCGTCGGCTTGAAATCGCTCGACAATGCGGCATCCAATATCTTATTAACCCCGACGAAGAAGATGTGTTGGAACGCGTTATGGCGTTGACGAACGGTGAAAAAGCGGCAGTCACCGTCGAAGCCATTGGAAATCCACGGCTTGTCGAAACCGCTTACCAATTGACCGGGACCAAGGGGGAAGTTATCTTGCTAGGTTCACCACGCGGTGAGTATGTCACGAATGCAACGGCACTTCTAAACTATAGCCACAGCATTGGTTTGGGCGCGATCACGCTCAAAAGCGCGCATGAGTGGGTCTACCCGACGATGCACACCGGTGAATCAAGGCATTCACTGGAGCGCAATTCGCGCTTGGTGTATTCACTGATGTGTGCAGGCAAATTCAGGGTAGCAGAATTGCTGACACAGGTAATTGACCCAGAATCCGCACAATCTGCCTACGACGGATTGACGGATCGCAAAGATGAATATTTGGGTGTAATTATGGACTGGACGTAGTATTAGCAAGGAAATATATATCGATATCGGACTCAAGCAATGATAACATACAAAGGAACAGGGCACTCAATCTCCAAGGTCAGGTTTCCAAGTTCCACTAACGTGCCCCGCTCAGGTTAAGCAGGTACACCCGGTAACGGCGGTGGGAGGACATCGCCAGCCTCCTATAGCCCGTCTATATGAAAGACGATGGCTTTGGTGATTAACTGCCATACTTCTGCTTAGGAATTGGGTTTCCCAACCCATCCTACAAAAAAGCAGGAAACCTCGTCCGTAGCAATCTCAGTTATTCACCTATAAAAAATCAATCCTGCCACCGACCCTGGAATTCTGTCACCATTGCTTCGGGGGCACCGTGCTGCGCTAAGAAATCCAAAAACGCTTGGTAGAGTCGGCGAGCTTCCGTTATATCTGATTCAAACCGATTCTGTGTCTGCTCCGGATCAGAAGGTAAATGGAATAACTGTTTCGGTGGGCCTTGGTTCTCTAAAAGTAGAGACCAGGTGCCATCGGTGATACTCCCATGCGGGCTACCGCCATCAGGACTCCAACCGCCTACCCATGCCCCATGCGTAATGGCATACTCGCGACCTGTATCGGTATCTCCCATGATAACAGGGAGAAGGCTGTTACCTTCCACTTGTGCCCCACGTTCCGCCCCGAATACATCAATAACAGTAGGCGGAATATCAATAATGCTGGCGAGTGCATCCGTCCGACGGGGTGTCGCATCTGGGTGATAAACCATGAGTGGGATATGGATGATCTCTTCATACATAGTGAGGTTCTTCGCGAGGAGTCCGTGTTCGCCCAGTAGGAAACCGTGGTCTGCCATGAAAATCACCATCGTGTTTTCCATGAGACCCATATAGTCAATTTTTCCCAAGAGTTGTCCGATCCAGTTGTCAACCAGGGATGCTTCTGCACGGTAGAGGGCATTAAGACGTTCCGTTTCTCGTTCGTTCATCGGATTAGGACCGTAGGGGGGATAGATCGGCTCTGGTCCGTCGTAATCACTTGAATCGAAACGTTTTAGGTACCATTCGGGGGCATCCCAGGGTTCGTGCGGATCGAAGGTATCCACCATCAGATAGAAATTTTCGTGCTGATGGTTACGCTCCAACCAATCACAAGCCGTTTGCATCGTCTGTGCGACGAAAGTGTCTGCCTCGGTCTGCCGAAACCCAATATTTCTCAGGTGGTTGCCAAGTCCAGCGGGCAATTTGTTCGGATGTGTTCGTGTATATTCGCGATACCGCAATGCGTCTTGTGACTCGTAATCGTAGGGCTGTGTTTCTAAACAATCGCCTTCCTGTCCTCGGATCCACTTCCATCCGGTGAACCCGCGATTATAAAAGAAGCCATTGTTGATATGGTGAGGCGTATCTGCAATCATCATGCTAACGATCCCAGCATTCGTTAGATCGGTCGCGATGACAGGGACATCTCGCTTCAAGGGTTCCCATCCCCGCCGGCAGATACCAACCTGACCCGTAACCAGTTCGCCACGAATCGGTACAGTCGGAAAACTACACACATACGCTTTATCAAAAACGACACACTTTTCTGCGAAGGCGTTCAAGGAGGGCGTATATCCCTTTCCACCATAGATGGCGAGGTTATCGCGGCGAAATGTGTCTGAAATAATGTGGATAATATTCATATTTATTGATTTCTCCATTGGTGAGACGATATAGGTGTCAGTTTAGCACGCTGTTGGACTGAGAAACCGGTGACTCTTTACCAACAACTGATAACCATTCTTCTCATATTATACAGCCTCTTCAGTTTCAGATATAGCCTTTTCTCGATTCGCTATTTGCACAACAGCTGGCAATAATCCGTAGATACCCCAAAAGGGTACCCCAATGGCATCACCGTTCAGCAGATTGTTCACTGTGAAATGCACCATCAATGAAATTTCTGCTGCCATCAATCCAATGATAATAGCACGGTAAAAGCCATCCTCTAACGTTGTGAGGGCACGAAAGCCGTAGCGTAAGAAGGCAAGGTTCAGCCAAATCCAAATGCCTAATCCAACAATTCCCAATTCCGCCATAACTTGAAGGTATTCGCTGTGTGCACCGAGTTGGTACTGTGCCGTATAACTTCCAACAAGTGCAACATCTTCCTCGTACAACATCGCAAACGCACCATAGCCCTTACCCAAAATAGGGCTTTCAGCGAACATCACGAATGCCTGCCCCCATCGCAAGAGGCGCGCTCGGTTTGAAGCGTAACCGAGGTCCACTGCGGATGTAACCCGTTCAATGAGAATATTGTAGATACCGGGCAAATTCAGACAGATTAGTAAAATAAAGCAGGCAGCACCAATAAATAAAATTTTTTTATGTGTAACGCCTTTCCCCAGTTGTAGCAGCATGAAACCAATCGCAACAATGACTGATAACCAAACCCCACGCGAAAAGCACATTAAGAGCCCCACACCGAAACAGATGAACCACGCTGTCCAGAGCACGCGGTCATACCCACTATTGTCAAAAAGGAAACGGCTGAGGCAAACGAGGAAAAAGAGCGCAGTGAACGCACCATAAACAGAATAGTTCGTGAACGGCGCGCTTCGATACGCGCTCGTCCACTGCCATGCATCTATATGGTAGATGAGAACAATCACTGTCCAGATAACAGCAACCGCGGCGGATGGAAAACTGGCAATAAAAAGTCGTTTCAAGGCAACTCTATTTTGGATGACAGCGTGCACTACGATACCAAACAGGATGTAAATTGTCGAACGGAGTGCTCCTTTGAGTGTGCCAAAAATATCTGGTGTGTTGATTGCAGAAAGGAATGTAACAAAGATGTACAAACAAATTGGGAGAAAGAAAGGGAAAGTGTTTTCCGGTTTATCTTTCCGAAGTACCCGATCAAGTATTCGCCGTGCGCAGTAAACGGCAGCGAGCATTCCTAAGAGGGGTTCTGTCGGTGTTTGGATCTCAAAGCGGCCTGGGAGAATGTAGCGGAATGAAAATGGTAGAGTGATGAGCAGCAGATAGACCGCAAGTTCCATACCGAGAAAGACGAAAGCACAAGTAGCAGCCAGCAAACTGAGAAGGGGAAGTGGCGTATCCGGGTAACTACCGATGATATAGCCGAATACGAGGCAGAGGACAAATGGGAGAATACGTTTCCCATACTTTAGAGACATCCGTTTTTCTAATTATTTCACCTATGGACTCTTGGGTATCGTTCCCCTATAAACATACCACACCGTTAGAGTTGACTCAGTGCTACGCGCTTTTTGTTCCTTCGTGCCGCGATGGTTTCGGTTAAAACCGCATTTTAACACCTAAGCCGATTGCAGTGCCGTCTAAAATCAAATCGAGTGGTATTGTGCCAATTGTCTCTACTGTTTTGAGTATCCGTTTCACCTCGAAGGTAAGTGAGAGGTTATGATCCCACTGTAGCAATTCTGCCCCAACGAGGACGTATCCGGTCGGACCTGAAGTGCTACTATCAAAACTAATACCCTGTTGCTCAATGAGATCCACTGCACTCCCACTAAAGTTTGCTCCCAAATAACCGATACCACCCCCCACGTAAATTGGAAGGTACTCGGCGAGAAGCACCGGACGATAAATAAACTGATACGAAATCGGGATAAGGGTAGTGGAAAGATTTGCTGAGGTAGGCGGTGGGATGTCAAGCTCCATCTGCCAGTAGCCAAGTTCCAAACGTGAATCTAATTCGGGACTGTGTTCAAATACAACTGAGAATGTTGGTAACAACTCACCCGGAATCCGAGATACTCCGACACTTTGGAGAATATCGGTCAAGCTGCCCAATTCCGGTTTGTATGAGAATAGAGACAACTGAAACGACGGAAATTGTAGGTGTTCTGATAAAAAGTCTCGGACAGGTGAGGGGCGTAGGGATTGCGCATCGGCGGTATCTGCAAGTGTTAGACAAGGGATCAACAACAAAAGCAAGAAGCAGGTTAATACTAAACGCATAAGGGGTAGAGTCCTCATCCAACGCTCGTGATCGGACAGTGATAGGAGAGCAGTAGGCGGGTCGAATGACCCACCTCTACGTCATCGATAGGACTTACGTATGCTGCTCTTTTGTAGCATAACCTGTTAGGGTGTGCCCGAGAACACCTGTGTTTTTTTACGGTTCTTTCTCACAAAGCGTCCTCTGGTCAAAATTGCGTAAGTCCTGGTCGATACAAAAACGCTTGAACTGTACTCATTGGGTCAGAGGAACGAAAACGACTTCTACCCAATGAATGATATGGAATTAGTGTGAATGGCCGTGTGCGGGGACCAGAATGACTTCGACCCGGCGATTTGCAGCTCTACCTGAGGCAGTGTTCTGCGGAGCAACAGGATCGGTATGTGCTTTGCCAACAGCCTCAATTCTCCCAGCATCAATTCCTTTGGATTGCAAGTACTTTGAAGCAGAGTTCGCGCGTGCCTGTGAGATGTCCCAATTGCTTCTATAACTTCCGCGCAGTACTGGCATGCCATCGGCGTGTCCAACAACCTTGATCTTAGCATCCGAAGTTTCCATGAGTTGTTCAACGATACCATCAAGCATCTGTTTTGCATCGCTGGATAGACCTATTCGACCACTGGCGAAAGTAACGGTAACCAGCAGTGTCGGTGCTGCGGCAACTTCTTCTGCTACCATGGCTAAACCTTCTTCCAAAGCCATGACTTTAGACTCAAGCTGCTTTATTGCTGCATCTTGGGCTTTATCGGCCTCCCCATGGGCCTCAAGTTGTTTTAGCAGTTTCGCGTCTTCACCTTTGGCAAAGTCCATCGCTTTTTGCCCTTGCATGTCAATAGACTTTGTAAGGTCGGCGCGGAGTTGCGCATCCTGCTCTTTGGCACTTTGATTCGCAGCAGCAATGGTATCGGCATCTCCTTGCTGGGACGCGGCAATTGCCTCATCTTTCGCTTTGGAGATGGCTTCTTGTAGATCTTTGCCCTGCTGATCGACCTTACCATCCAGCATTGTAATTTTGTTTGACATGCCTGCTTCAGTTTCTTCCATCTTTGAGACATGTTCATTCTTCCACATTTCAAACTCTTCCTGATCCAACTTGCCGCAACTACTCACAACAAGTGCAACACCGAGAAAAGCGATAATTGTGAAAGCGGTTCTACTTATCATGGATTCCTCCTAAGTTTTTACAATAATTTAATGCGTTGCTTGCAAGCCGATACCAAGAAAACGGCTCTCAAATTACGCCAAAAAGTCAACTTTCTAATTATGATATACGCTATGATTTTCCCCGGAATTTTTCTCAAATCCCATCATGGCCGTATGTATGCAAACGGGACAACTCGTTTCCCGCACAGACAACAGTTTTTCAAGCCCGAAACTGCATCACGCACTTTGCAATATAGGAAATCTAAAAGCAATTTATTCTCGCAGGTGCTCTGAATATAAATTATACAACTTTTTCTTAAAAAAAGTCAAGATTTTTTTATAGATGCTAAAGCCGGCTTTAAAACGTCCTTGATTTTTGATACGAGATACGCTAAAATTCTAGGACTCGTTAGATATTCCGTGCGCTGACTCGAAGGCACTTCGGTTCGCAAAGGAGAGCACGGAAGGCTGCATGGAGAAGATAGTATGGTATCCAGAGCATCGCCCAAAGTGTAGCCTGCAACAACGGCACAGGTGGGTTTAAGGAACGCCCCTGATAGTCGAGAAACGGACGTTATGCTCCGCAAGGTAAATTAACCCAAGTTGCCAGTTTGTAGCATAACCTATGAGGG
>RKRR01000014.1 GCA_007571305.1 Candidatus Poribacteria bacterium
ACTCAAAAAGAGGCGATTTTTAGGGATATAACCCCCTAAATTCCTTTATCAAGAGGACTTTAATTGGCAATGCGTCCACCCTGAATATTTATCAAACTCACGTTAAATATGTTCTCTACAGCTTCTAATTAATTATGATACCATTTATACATACATCTAACCTGTTGAATAGTAAAAGTGAGAAACTTTTCAAATCAGATTCATTTTTTCGGCTTTCATATCTGAATATTCTCCTATTAAATCCCGCGATCTGAAAACTGCCAAATAACTTACCATTTTTCAGGACTTTGTGATATAATCCTACTCATAATACTTTACATTTATGATGTGATACAGCGTAAGATATGTACAAATCGCTAAGCGAAACGGGTTGGTTTCCCATCAAGGCTGGTATGATTGGTTTCTTTCCAGTATGTTTCCACACCTTCTTCACCCTTTTTCGTTGCCCACGCGTTGAGTTGCTCCCTTTCACCGACATAATCATAAAGCGGGACAGCCATCCCACAAGAGGTTTGCACAAGGTCAATGTTGAGGTCAAAGATTTGTCTTGCCCCCGGTAGCGGTGTGAACAACGGAAAGAGTAGTTGCCATTCGGCATCATCTTTGTGGATAGCCTTTGCAGTGCCGTAGAGTCGGAGGATCATGGGGTTATCCTGAAAAGCGGTGAACATGAGCGTCATTCGAGGGTTTTCCTGAACGTGTGCAGCGGTTTCATTCCCGCTTCCCGTTACGTTTAACCAGACAACACGGTTTGGACCAAGGACGTGTAGAGAGTCCATCCCCTTTGGAGATAGATTGATTCTGCTATCGGCTGTTGCGGTTGCGACGAAGAAAATTTTTTGGTTTTCGATGAATTGCTGTAGTTTTTGCGGAATTTCAGTGTACAATTTTGCCATAGTGTTAAATTTCTCCGGTTGGGAAAGCGGTCGAAGATAAAACGTCATACACCCGACCGCCATCCAAAAACTTAACGCGCTTTGATGGCACCCCAGGTGACAGCGAGTTTCCCTCTGGGTTTAACATCAAAGGCGATTTGGTAATTTTCCATGACCTCTTTGTCATCTAAGGCGCGATGATAGACTGCGACATCGTCAATCAATCCCTCAAAATAGAAAGGCTTGATAAAGGCGTTGCGGTCGTGTCCGACTGCAACAACAACATGGCTGCGCGTGTCCCGACTGTTTATCTTCCCATCCGCCTCGGCATCAAGTTCACCATTGAGGTAGAGGAACTTTTTATCATCCGCACCAGCAGCAACAAACGTTACGTGCGTCCACTCGTCCGCTTCGACAGAGGTATCAGTTTTGAAGACACCGAACCCGTCGCCACCTCTTTGGGTTTGTATCGTGCCATCGGCTAAAAGTTCCAGCCACGAATCACCACCGCCCTGTGGATCGTCGTCCCAGATAATAACCTTCGGACCCTCGGGTAGGGCTGCGGGTTTAATCCACATTGCGTAGGTAAGATCCTGCCCTGTCGTAGCGGCTCCCATGACGACATAATCTTCCTCACCGTTAAAGCTGAGTGCGTCTCCGACAATGCCTTCTACAATTTTCGGGGCACCTTTAATCTCTCCATCGTTTTCACCGAGAGCATCTTTGGCGACCTTGGCATCGGTATCGCCCTTATCAAAAGTCCAATGCCCTCCTAACCCGTCTTCAAGGGATTGTGCATGTGTCATCTCTATAGGCGCGGACGCAAAAAAAACGACTCTCACACAAAAGAGCGTAAAGAATAAACCAAGTTTCATCGATTCACCTCCTGAGTTTGCAAACTCATGATGGACAATATATTCGTCCAATAGGAGCAAACAACTCGCTATTTCTACTTGACACCGAGATATATTATATAATGTTTTGGAGGCGGATGCAAGGGAAATGGTATGGGGTATTAGAGCCATTCAGCCAAAAGTTGGGAAATTATCTGAATCGCGAATTGGCATAGAAGACACAGACTTTGCGAATTTTGGCAACTTGGATGTGTTCAAGGACTGTCGTATGAAGGTGAAACGAAAGAATCGCGAGTGTAGCCCACTCCTACAAGCCGTGAAGATGTCGGAATTTGCGGACTCATTCTACAACGTTCTGAGGGCTGCCCAAGTTGTTGTTAATTTATTTAGAGGGTCAACAGCCTGTGGCTCAGCACCTTCAATATCGCTGATGAACTCGCCTTCATAGAGACGGATATGGTCAAGCCAGACATCCACTTTTTGTCCACCCATAATGATGCCAGCGCGTGAATTGACATCATCGGCGGGCATTTTGAAGGTGATGAAAAATTCCTTCCACGTTTCAGAGAGATTGATTGTCTGTCTTGCGTATTCATTCCACGGAGCACCTTGATGAAGAATGCGCATTACGAGCGTTCTCGGTTTTTCGCTCTTTGCCCATAAATTGTAGGTATAGGTCGTGCCTTTCTCCAACATGAAGGGTTGCTGATAGAACTGGACATGCCACAAGGCATTACCTGCCTTACTGATTTTGATATAAGCGACTTTTTTGCCGACGATTGGCTCTGCTTTTTTGCCTTCGGGTTGGAAGAGCGCAGCGGCATCGGCGTGTGTCCAGTGGTGCCACCCTTCAAGGTTGAGGTCGAAATCACCGTTTTTGAGGATGTTTTCGGGTGGTTTTTCGGCAGGTGTGACCGTTGCAAATCCAATCACCCCTATTAACAGAAACAGATAGATGTAAGTCGAAGTTCCGTTAATTGTGTTCATTCTCACCTTCTCTGTCGTGCTCACCGCCGTGATCTGAGTCATGTTCACCGTGCTCCTCACCGTGGCTATGCTCACTGCTTCCTACTTCGGGGTGGGCAGTCCACCCGTTGAAGTCGGTGCTCGTTCCTTATTGCACAGGCTGACAGCCTATGCTACTTTGCGAAAATTTGGTGTATTCCGTGTCGTTTTCGGTGCGACAAGGTGGCAACTTAGGTTAATATAGGGATTATAACATAAACTGAGGGACAGCATCAAGAAAATGCCGAATTGGTAGAAGCATTAACAAAAAAGGCAGGTGGTACACCTGCCTTTCGAGAAGATTCCCGGCAACGACCTACTTTCCCGCGGGGT
>RKRR01000064.1 GCA_007571305.1 Candidatus Poribacteria bacterium
CCCCCCCACTATACTGGCGTTAAGCAAAACTCCAGTGAAGGGTATCACTTCGTTTTTCAGGTAGACATCCAATTCACGAGTGAGGAAACCGTTGAGGTCTTTGTGGATGAAGAAGTCTGCGGTGTTGCGGCGGGTGTAGGTACGGAGGCGTTTTTTGAGAATAGTTTCACCATCTGTTTGACTCTCAAGTGCGGACATTGCATTGTAGTGATTTGTGAGTTGTTTGAGGATTTCCGGTTCGGCGGTGTCTATGATTTTGCTTTGTTGATCGCGGGTGCCGTAGCGTTTCTTTTCTGGGTCGGTGAGGGCTCGGTGTTCAAAGGGAATAGAGAGTTGTTTAGTTTTTGGGTTATAGGTTGTCTCAGCAGATAAGGGAATGAAGAAACGTTTTGTGCCTTTGACGTTGTCTTTTTCAATGTCGGCTTCGCGGAGGTCGAAGGTGACGGTGATGCCTTGTGAGGTGAAACGATAGGTAGAGAAGTGTTCGCCGCTTTTGACGTAATATTGGTCTTTGTTTGCCCAGTGGAGATAGACTTCTTCGCCGTTGTAGGGGACAGCGTAGCGTTCGGTTTGAGAGTAACGTCTGCGTGGGATGAAGTCGCCGTTATTGTAGTAGCGGGAGAAGAAGGTGTAGAGGTGGTTGTAGATGGCATCTTGGCGTTGGTTTTGGGATTGTGGAGTGCCGTGTTTTTCTTTTGCATCAAGGTAGCGTTGGACGAGCAGGGTTTCTCTGTAGAGTTCGTTAATCAAGTTTCCATCTGCATCTAAAACGTCATCCCCCAAATTTTGCTGGATCTGTTGTGTGAGGGTTTCAAGTTCTTGGCGTGCGATTTCTATTTCGGTGTTTGCGTGGAGTGCATCCTTGACGAGAGTTGGGAGCTCTGTTTCAATGAAGTTTTGGAGTTGGGTGCGTCTGTAGTTGATGATGCGGTAGATGCCGAAGTCGAGGTCGGCGGCATCTGCGCGGAAGAGTTGTTGGAGAAGGATTTGGAATTTTTGTTGTGATGTTTGCATGTTTTTTTATTTTCCGACGGGCGATGAATCGCCCTACTACGAACAAGGTTTTATTGTAGAATTATAATATAATTTTCTGAGGATGTCAAGGAAAAGTCGGGATTTGGAAATCCCTCCTACGAAGGAAAAGTGACGCGTTGGTATATTTCGTGTAGGGGGAGCTCGCATTGGATTGAGGTAAATGGGAGCTGTTGTTCAAGATTTTGATAGTCGGTCAAAAGCCAGTCTTCTGTTTGTCGGGTGTAGCGTTCAACGTGGACTTTGTCTTGAGAGACGAGGATGTATTCTTTCAGGGAATGGAGTTGGCGGTAGCGTGCGAACTTATCGCCTCTGTCGTAAGCTTCGGTTGACGGAGAGATGACTTCTACGATGACGATAGGATTGAGGAGTATGTCAAAGACATCATCTTCGAAACGGGGCTCTCCACAAACAACAACATCTGGGTAAAAGTAAGATTTTACTGAAGGAATACTGACACGCATTTGGTTGGCAAACACGAAGCATCCACAACTTTTCAAGCAGGTGTAAAGTCCAGCGGTAATGTTTCCTGTAATAAGATTGTGCGCCCAGTTAGAGCTGGATCTTCCAATTATTTTACCGTTGATATATTCGCTTCTAACTGTCTCAGCGTCAGGGATTGCTTTGCGTTCTAAAGCGATGTATTCCTCAGGCGTGAGGTGTGTTTGGGCGGCTCTGGTTGCCATGGGTTTCCTCCAGGGATTTGGTGAATACTGCTTATATTGTAGCACAAGTGCGCGGGGCTGTCAAGGTGTTTTGTGGGGAGGCTGTTAACTTCTAAAGAGATTGAGGTATTTCTCCAATACGAAAAGACGGTTGCGGGAGTACCCTGTGATTTCCTTTAGTATGCCGAGTTCTGTCAATGATTTTAGGAGTCGGTTTGCACTTGAAAAACTGATGCCGAGTTCCATTTCAACCCGTCTCACATTAATAATGGGTGTTGCATACAGGATTTGCAGCAATTTTCGTGCGTTTTCCGATCGAGGACCGAGAGTTAATATGTTGGTGGCATATTCCTCCTGGAGGGCAACAATCGCTTTGAATGTCTCGAGCCCATCCTCAGCTGTCTCAACGATTCCGTTTAAGAAAAATGTGATCCACTGTTCAAGGTCTTTTGATTTACGGACCATAGAAAGCGAGTCATAATATGCGTTTCTATGTCTTTCAAAAAATGTAGACATATAAAGGACAGGTTTGCTCAGTATCTGCGCGTCGATGAGCTGCAAAATGATTAATAATCTCCCGCATCTACCATTTCCGTCCAGAAAAGGGTGAATAGTTTCAAACTGATAATGAGTGATAGCAATTTTAATTAGTTTTGGAATCTGTAGTGATTCGTTGTGCCAGAATTTCTCCAAGTCGCTTAGCAAGTCCGGGATATCTTCCGCAGAAGGGGGAACAAAAAAGGCATCTGAAGGTGTTGATCCTCCGATCCAGTTTTGTGTTCTACGAATTTCCCCTGGTGCTTTATGTTTTCCGCGAACACCAGACATCAGTATTTTATGGATAGCCTTTAACAAACGGACAGAAAGTGGAAGTTCGGACAATTTGGCTATGGCAAAATTCAGTGCCTCAATGTAATTTTGGACTTCCTGCCAATCGTCTCGCCTCTGCGGATTTATCTCTCCTTGTGGTAAAACAGCTTCATCAAGTTCAGTTTTTGTTCCTTCGATCTGATTGGAGTACGTCGCTTCTTTTACAACGTTCATTGGAATGGAAAAATTAACATTTGGACGAAGTTCTGCATAGGCGTTGAGTTCGCCCAAAAGTTTCGCCGCGCGTTCGATGAGAAGATTTATTTGTGAATTTTCCCATGCAAAGGGAGCATTTATGAAGGTTGGGGTGAAACTTTTATATTCTCGCTGTTGCTTGTATTTGCCTGCTATGAAGTTTTTCATATTATCGTTTTTACATATTTTTGGTAATCGTAAATTTTATATTATCATTTCTACATATTTTTGGCAATCATAAATTGAGTAACGTGAAGTCTAAACTTCGTGTAATTAGGGGAAATACAAAGTATGTTACTACGGTGTTGGGGTGATGGTGTTGCGGACTTCGGTGATGATGGTATCGGGTGCAATGCCTTCGCCGTGTCCTTCGAAATTGAGCAGGATACGGTGACGGAGGGCCGGGAGCAACACGGCATCAATATCCGAAAAGGCGACATTGTAGCGTTCATCGAGAAGGGCGTTGATTTTAGCAGTGAGTGCTATCGCTTGAACACTCCGAATACCGGCACCGAGATAGACATAGTTTTTCACAATGTCAGGTGCGTCCTCAGAGTCGGGATGTGTGCCGCGGACGAGGCGGATGATGTGGCGTTCGACATGCTCAGCGATGATAACCTGCGGGACGAGATGACGCATCTGATTAAGCGTTTCAGCAGTCGTCACTTTGTCGATGGTGATTTCAGTGCCGGACGTAGTGCGGCGCAGAATTTCCACTATTTCGTCTTCATTGGGAAGGTCGATGAGAAGTTTGAATAGAAACCGGTCGAGTTGCGCCTCCGGGAGCGGATACGTGCCTTCCATTTCCAGCGGATTTTGTGTTGCGAGAACACAAAAAGGTTCTTCTAACTGATGACTGGTGCGCCCAATGGTGACGGTGCGTTCTTGCATCGCCTCGAGGAGGGCGGATTGGGTGCGCGGTGTGGCGCGGTTGATCTCATCTGCGAGAATGAGTTGCGCGAAAATGGGGCCCTGTTGGAATTCAAACTGCCTATTGCCGTGTTCATCTTCTACGAGGAGGGTTGTGCCTGTGATGTCGGAAGGCATCATATCGGGTGTGAATTGGATGCGCTTGAAGGAGAGGTCGAGTGCTTCGCTGAGGGTGTGGATAAGTTGTGTCTTGCCTAAACCGGGGATGCCTTCGAGGAGAGCATGTCCATTCGCGAGTAGGCAGAAAAGGATACCTTCAATGATTGAGTCTTGTCCGACAATGCGCTTTTGGACTTCGGCTTTGACGTTGTAGAAGGTTTCTCGGAATTGCTGGATTTGGGTTTCTAAATTCATTGACCAAGAGAATTGCGGAAGAAGGGACAATCCCTCTGCGATCAGAGGAGATTGTCCGGTTTCGCTGTGCTCTATCCGACCTACCAATTGTCTCTGGTGACATAGAGGGATCGGTTTTCCATGGGGAGTGTAATGTGCTTACCGCCGAGCCGATGCGACTCAATCATCGCCATCAGGGTTTCTTGGCTTCGACGGGCGAGGTGGACGGGTCCCTTGGTTTCGCGGTCTTCGTCGAGTGCCTCGGCGATGTCGGTGATACCCATGACGGTGCCTGTCGCACGAGATGTTTCTGGGAAGGGTACTTCTTCAAAGAAACTACCCTCCTTTTTTCGGAACTGGATTTCTCGGCTGTTGTTCTGAATGCGAATTTTACCGCGGGCGCCGCAGACCTCATATTCGGGGCCTGTGCCTGCGGTGTTGTAGCCGTGGACTCCGTTGGCATAACGGATGTAACCACAGGCGATTCCCGGGTCAACGTTGAGGCGGTTACCCTCCCAATCTGAATCTTGGCACATAATCGCGCCTGTAACGAAATCCACCTCTGGATCGCCGGCAAGGAAAAGGAGCATATCGGCGGCATGAGTCAAACCCCAGAGGGCAGATCCGGCACCATATTGTGCAATGGAGCAGAGGACATCGCCGATTTCGCCCGCATCGACGAGTTCACGCACTTTGCGATAGATAGGCATGTAACGGCGCTGCGTGCCGTAGTTGAACTTGACTCCGTGTTTTTGAACGATGTCTACCATGATGTCCGCCTCTTCCATGGAACAGCAGAGCGGTTTTTCACAGTAGATGCCTTTGACGTTGTTTTCAGCGGCGAAGACAGTCATGTCGGCGTGTGGTCCGGGACGCGTGGCGATACAGACGATGTCGGGTTTCTCTTTTAGGATCATCTCTTGATAATCTGTATAGGCGCGCTCGGCTCCGTAACGTTGCCTGATGGCTTCCGCTTTCTCGGCGAAGACATCAGAGACAGCGACAAGGTCTGTTCGTTCACAGGCGACAGCGGCAGCTGCGTGTGAGAAGGGTTGCCAGATAAAACTATCGTCTCTACCTTCAACTTCGTCATCGATGGTTGCGCCCATTCGTCCGCATCCGATGAGACAGGCTTTGTATGTGCGTGGCATGGCTTTCTCCTTTATGCGATGAATTAAGGGTTATATGATTTTCCACGTTAATAAATTGTGCGTCGACTTCAAGGATCGCGCTTAACATCAGCCCAACTTTTAAGTCTACCAGTTTTCACATCAACTTCAGCACGTTCTAAGCTTTTCACGGTTTCAGGATCACTTGCCAATTCGTATGTTGCTTCCCATGCCTCTTTGTCGCAGAGATAAGTCATATAATCAATAACCGCTTTGAGTTTTTGGGTCGGAAGCTGCTCGATTAACAGGACTGCTTGCTGTTTTAAGTTTACATTTTGCATTGTCAATCTCTTGTAAGTGTATTTTTGTGTAGGTTTGGTTGAATAGTCACGACAATATGTTATCAAAATCAAAAATTCTTGTCAAGTTGGGGTGTAAATCACTTATCCCGAATTTTTTTCAAGGTAGTTTGTAGTTGATGTGGTCAGGCCTGTATGTGAGAAAGGCAGCCAATTTCCAAGTGTCTCCGAAAGTATATCTCCTCTGGGGCATATCTCGGTGAAAAACGGGATATATGGATGTTTTGTAGGATAAACTGTGAGTTTGTGCATCTGTAGGACGTAGATTAACAGTCTATGCCACAGTAGAGGGTACCTCGCCGCAAGCCGGGGAAATTGGAGGCATGTGAGGAATAAAAAAGCGGAGGATCCGAGGATCCACCGCTCTGCAAGTGCATAAATCTAACTTCAGTGATAGGCAGAGGAACCTCGCTCTACGAAAAAATTACTGGCCTGTGTAGAGCTTTCCGAAATAGGGACGATAACCAGCAGGTCCCGGGTAGCCGTCCCAATAAATAGCATGGGTAGGGAAATTGGTTTCTCCGCCGCTTCGGAGCCATGCGATGAGCTCGGGATCGGTGCCGCGGTGTTCGATTTCGTCAAGGGCAGCGGCATGGAGTTTCGCAACGATATCGGGGTGTTCATGGGCAACGTCGTCTAATTCACCGAGTCGGACGAGCCTTGAATTTTCGGGTTTTGTGCCGACCTCTAAACTCCATTCGCGATCGAAGATAGTGAAGAGGTTAAGATTCGGATTTTGTGCGGCGTTTTCCCACCGTTCTATGCTGCCACCAGAGAGGGCGAGCTGCCTTTCACCCGTTTGTCCATTGCGTGCGGGTGTTAATATGTCGTGCCCTTCAATGCCATTCGGGCGTGCTTCGCCCAAGATGTTGAGAATTGTTGGGAAGAAGTCTTGCGGTTGGACGATGACATTGCTCCTGCCTGTATCTCCCTCTGGGAGTCGGATAAAGAGGGGAACATGTGCTTCCTGCTGGCGAACAGGTTGTCCTTTCCCAAATCTACCGCGTTCTCCGACATTCGTGCCGTGGTCAGCGGTAAAGATAACAGCGGTATTTTTGTCGAGGCCAGTAGATTCAAGGGCATCGAGGAATTGTCCAAAACAGTGATCCATCCATGTGGTTTTCGCGGCGTATTGGGCTTTGATGTGCCGTTTCGCTTCGTCTGAAAGTTGCGCGTTGCCGCGTGCGCCAAGGCTGCGTGGGTCTACGCGTCCGTCGTAACCCGGACGGGTATCGTATTTTTTCATGAATTCAAGGGGGGCATCCCAAGGTTCATGGGGATCGAAGCAATCTACCCACAGGAAGAAATTGTCTCGCTTGGCGTTGTCTTTGAGGAATTGCGCTGCGGTGTTGAAGAGTCTGGCGCAGTTCCAATCTTCAGGTTTTTTGCGGTTTCTGTTTGCCCGTGCGTAGCTGCGGAGCATGCCTGATTCGGCGGCTTTGTCGTCGATACAATCAAAAAGTGATTGGCGCGTCCAGTTGTCGGGCCACGTTACGGTATCAGATATCCAGTCCCTGTCCACTTCTGCGCCGCGAACGAATGTCCAAGCATGGAAGGGCCAGTCGAAGTTGTGTCCGCCGTTGACGAGGTGCGGCGTATCGTGAATGAGTTGGGTAGCATAGCCGTTTTCTGCGAGGGTCCACGGTAAGGTCTGACGCTCATGCCGGAGCGGTTTCCATGGGTGGATGGGCGCGCCATATTGCCCAGTGATGACATCGGTGCGGTAAGGAATAGTTGGGAAACTGGCACAGAAAGCATGATCGAATGCTATGGCTTTGGCGGCAAATCGATCGATGTTAGGGGTTTCTATCCAGTCATTTCCGTTTGCGCCGATGTAGTCGTAGCGAAGTGTATCAATCACAATATAAGCGAGATTCATATACGATTTTCCTTTCCTTGGCTGCGTGCTGATAGCCACCTACCCTCGTTACCATTTTGGGATTGCGCCGAGTAAGAGCTGCTGTTGCGGTGTCCCCTCTTCTCGGAGTTTTGTGACGCGGGGGCCGTCAAAGGGTTCGCGAGACTTCATCCAGGCGTTCTGATAGCACATGAGACAGACACGTCGAGGCTGTTGGGAATTGTTAGCAGCACCCCGATGCCATGTCCATCCATCGAACATAACGGCTTGTCCAGGGGAGACAAGCACCCGTTTTTCATCCGGCAATTCGACGGGAGTCGGTGGTGGACGGAAAGGTGCCCGGTGGCTGCCGGGTTGGATAACCGTGGGACCGTTTTCATCCGTGACTTCGTCGAGATAATAGCCGCAGTTAATTTGTGCCGGGAGGCTTCCGTAAGGCGTTCCGTTGGGCGCAACAGGCCAGGGGCCATCGCGATGCCAATGCTGATCTGGGGTTCCGGGTTCGGTAATGCGCGCTGTCGCGCTGTGGAGTTGGACACAGGTACCGAGTATCGCTTCCATCCGCTTTAGGACAGGTGGGTTGTCCAAAAGAAATGCGAACCGACCATCCTCTTCCAAGAGTTCACCGATGAATTGACTTTTGTTGTTGCGCTCGTAACTTTCATCGAGTGCTTCTCGCAACGATTCAATCTGCTCCGGTGTTGCGGCGTTGTCGACGACGAGATACCCCCAATTGAGGAAAAAGCTGACTTCTTGTTGCAGTTGGTGATCCAGTTCGACGTTGAGTGTCGGTGGCACTACGTTTGGATTTGCCATCGGTTATGCCTCCTTAATTGCATCACGGTCTGCGGTTGCCCACTCTTCCCAGCGTTCTTCATCGGAGTGGAGGAAACCGGAGTTGCATCGGGGTTGGAGTTGTTCGTCCACACCGAGGAGTCGCATGTGTTGATGGTTATTCGCGGTTTTCGCAGTTTCCAACAACCTTTGGGTATGTGGACCGGTGTGATGATCAGTGTGTTTTAACCAGGTGAGGTTATAATAGATACTGAAGAAATAACGTAAATTTCCGGAAGTATTCGGTGTGCCGGAGTGGATAAGTCCGTTATGTGTGATGACGACATCGCCGGCTTTCATGTGGACAAGGGTTTCATCGGGATGCGGGACACCCCGTTGTGAATCTTCCAAGGTAATCGGTTTTCGATGTGAACCGACAATGACACGGAGGGGTCCGTATTCATCCGTTAAATCCTGTAGATAGGATATGGCGTTGATGGCGTTCGGGCGATGATAGGCATCGGTAAAAGGAACGTGTGCCCAGCGATCGCGGTGCCATCCTGATACTCTGCCTTCTGCCTTTTCTTTTTCCATGGATGGGAAGGCAGCAAGCGTGAGGTTATCCAATTGCACGAAGGGGCCCATCGCCTTTTCTACAAATTCAAGAATCGTAGGGTGTGAGACAGCGGGCCACATCAGTTTGGGTGCCAATTCGAGCGTGTTTCCGAACCATGTTTGTCCGTCGTTGGCAACAGAGAGTTCTGCGTGTTTTTCTCGCCAACTTTGCATTTCCGGTTCGTCAAACACTTTCTCAAAGATTGTAAATCCATCTTTTTTATAGGCTTCAAAACGTTCGTTTAGTGTTAGCATCTTTACGAGTATCTATTCTGGTTGTGTAGGAGCGAGATGGCCTCGCCCCTACGAGGTTGATAGAGTTCTATTTTTAACCCGAATTGCTACTTATACAAGTAGCGTAGGAAACCGTGAGTTTCCTGCTTATGCTACAAATCTGACAACTTGGATTACTTTAGAATGACGAGTCGCCGTGTTTGCTGGAAAGAAGGTGTTGTCAATTGGTAAAAATAGACACCACTTGCAACTCGTTCTCCTAAGGCGTTACGACCATCCCAATACGCCGCTTGCTGTCGATGTGTGTAAAAGCCTGCGGATTGAAAACCGAGCGAGAGGGTGCGAATCAAATGTCCCGTCGTATCGTAGATAGATATTGATACGGGGCTGTCTTCCGAAAGTTGATACGGAATCCACGTTTCCGGGTTAAACGGGTTTGGATAGTTCGGCAACAATTGATTCTGTTTCGGTCTACCTATACCGTCAAGTCTGACAGATAAAACAGCGTTGGATAGGTGCTCGGAGGTCACTTTAAAAGTGATAGTTTGTGATTCAACACCTCCATTTGGACCGATGACGTGTAATTCAATCACGTCTCCAACGTGGACAACGCTCCGTCGTGTCAAGTCAGCAGTTGCAGCGGCGAAGTAATCTCCTTGCACCGAGGTGGTTATTGTCCTGTTTGTTCTGAGGTTACGGACGATGACTTGATAGCCATCAAACGCTGGTTTATCTATTAAGTGTCCGCTGACGACAAACGCCCATGCTTTTTGGGGTATCTCCGTAGATATGGCAGCGGGCGCAGCGGCAACCTCGGTTTGATTTGTCCAGGGTGCACCGACGAAGGCAAAGTTGCGAGTTTGTGGGACGTTGACGATATACCCCTTTCCCCCTTCGATTGGAAAGCCATCATCGGGTGCATCTGGAGTCCATGCGACGAAACTTTGCCGTGCGCCATCAAGCGTGACGATAGCTGTCGCCCCTGTCAACGCAGTCAGTGCCTTAGCAGTCATCGGTGTTGGTGGTGCCAATGGCACAGAAAGCATATTTAGACCTTTCGCCAGCGTGACGGTGTAGGCGTTACTAAAGGCGTTGCTCTCTGCTTCGGTAGTGAGTTTGGCGATAAACCCGTGCCTGCGCCCATCGGATGAGTCATAATGCCCGACGATAGAGCCGTCCTGATTAATATTCCATCCCTCCGTGCTAACGCTGCCTGGGAAACGCAACTCGTGTAGATCATAATACGTGCCAACATAGGTGCGCGGAACATCACCCACCGCCTTGGCTCGGACAACAGCAACTCTTCCATCGTTAATACCGTGTGCAAAAACGTATTCCAGATCTAATGAATCTGAAAGGCCAATGGATCCAAATCTGCCATCCGGAGTGCGCACGTAGGCACGGTATACACCATCAGCGTCTATATAACTCCCAACGATACCACCCTCTGCGTTGATAAAGTCGGCGTAGGTTGCGGATGCTCCGGGAAACTCAATTA
>RKRR01000182.1 GCA_007571305.1 Candidatus Poribacteria bacterium
GAATATTCAGGCTTCAAGCGAGGGTTTGGCTATGGACACGTAGTAAAGTTACGACTGTGCTTCCTGATGTTTTTCCTTCATCCGTTTGACTGCATCCAATTTCGTCTGTTGCCAATCGGTCCAATCTTTCTTTCCTTCATAGCGGACGACATCATGAATCGTTGCGCGCGGTTGATAGGTAATGTAATTTCCCGTGTGCCAAGCGAGATTCCGATACACCATGAAATCTCCCGGCCCCAAATGCACTTGCACTGCACCCGGAAACTGCCTGCAATGCTCTAAGCAGTAACGCTCAGCTTCAACGTTAGATCGCCCTTCAGCAGGTTTTCGTAGTTTCGGATCATTTGTCGATTGTTCTTCACCCGGCATATCCCACTGGCGTAAATGGCTACCGGGGACGAACCACGTACACGAGTCCGCATAAATCGCACAATTAACCTGATTGAAATGGCGCAGGTCGTACCACACTTCTGCCAGTTTCGCTTTGACAATCTCGTCACGGGCTTTGGGAGGAACCTCTACAACACCATCTCGGTGCCAACCGATATGCCACGGATGTTCAAGAGGTTCAACGAGGAGTCCCATGATGTCAACGTGTCCATGTGTATAGTCACGACCCAGCAGCTTTTCTATAGTTTCTCGAAGATCTGGTAACTCCGTGTAGTCGTAGAAGGGCTTCAGATCCAATTCATCGCCGTAATTGGAGAGCGGCTGGATCCGTTGGGTCTGTGGTCCATTGAGTTTGTGAGCAAGATCTCGGGCTTTCTCTGCTTCTCTACGTAAATCGCTGAGCAGCGATGACGGAACAATTCCTCGAAGAATGAGATAACCTTCCGAGAGGTATTCATTGACCATAGAATTTTGAAATTGAAATGCCATTGTCTATCCCAATACAAACAGAATTTATTTGCTTATCTAACGTGAGTTTGAAAAAAGTTGAATGTTTATAGGCTCACAGGGAAATCGTTGCTTTGCTGAAGTTCATGGAAGATCAGCGAGGGTTTGTTCTCTGAGAGTTGATAAACGATCAAAGCAGAGAACACATTGACGTGGAAGTTTTCAAAACTCCTATACCGGGTGTGTTCCACCTGCGTCTGTGTTTTCAGTTCCCGGATCACGGCTTCAATCAGCATCCGCTTTCTCAGCAACACCTCATCGGACACCGATACGTCCAGGGGGGCCTATTCTTGCGAACTTTGTCAACCCAGTTGATGTCTTGCTTTCGGAGTTTTTCTCTAAGGGCTAATGTAGTAACTTCAGGATACCAAAGGGGTTCTCCTGATAGAAAAAATAGACAAATATTTATCAAACTCACGTTATCTAATTAAACTGCTAACTCGCCTGATTAGTTTACCGGACCTTAAGACGGAATTCAATCGTTTTTTCCTTAAAAATAAGATAATCTTAGAACTTGCGAGAGATGAGAGTAATTCAGTATTAACTCGCCTTATAGGGTAGTGTAGGCTTGGTGAGGATGTATACATCAGTGAACCTTAAAAGAGTTTTCGCGGAGTTTCTCTTTCAGATATTCGCGATCGGAATCGAGAAACACTGCGTGAAATTCAAGTTTATGTGATTATGTGAATGCTTCTTTGGACAATGTGCCAATTTGTACGTGTCCCTTACAGAATACCTCAGATTCTATCCAGTTTTCAGAATCCTTTTGAGATACCCAGAATGTTAAAACATTGTGCGGGTCTCCGTCGCTGATAGGACGTAGAACTTGATTCGAGATAACCTTATCATTTTGTCAACAAGACAGACTCGGCATCACCCATGGATAACCATTCGGATGCGGGAACACTTCAAACAATATACCATAGGTTTTTGATAGAAGATCGAGGGTTAGGACAGTTTTAGGCGGACCGCACGCAATAGAGATTCCATTTTTTAATAGTAACAGTTGATCGGCATACATTGACGCAAGGTTCAGATCATGAATTGCCGTAATAGCAGTTTTGCCGTCCCTACAAATCGTCTTGCACAAGTTAAGTATCTGGACTTGGTGTCTCGGATCCAGATGGTTCGTTGGTTCATCTAATAGGAACAATTCGGGTGCCTGTGCAAGGATCCGCGCAACGTCAACGCGACTCGCCTCACCACCAGATAGCGTTGGATAGAGCCGCTCTGAAAACATGTAGGATTCAACCTGTTGCAACGCTTTCTTAGCAATTAAGAGATCCGCAGTAGTTTCTTTTGTGCTCTTAAGATATGGATGTCGCCCAAATAGTACAACCTCCAAACTCGTAAAAGGGAAGTTTATATCCCTTTTTTGTTGGAGGTAGGCTCGGAGACGTGCCAATTTTTGGGGAGTATAATTATGAATCGGTTTGCCGAGGATCCGAATTTCCCCAGTTGTTGGCAAAAGTTCTCCTGAAATCAATCGTAGGAGTGTCGATTTACCCGCGCCGTTGGGACCGACGAAACCCCATAGCATCCCTTTTTCGATTGTGAGATTGATGTCGCGAATTAACCAATTCCCATTGATACGATAACCGACCCCTTCCAATTCAATCATCTTTACCTCCAAACACCCTTGTAGATGAGTTTCCCTATAGAAAAATCTCACGTTTGAATCTGAGCAGTAGCCAGAGAAAAAATGGACCCCCGATCAGCGCAGTGACGATGCCAACAGGCAATTCGGCAGGAGCAATAACAGTTCGTGAAAATAGGTCTGCTGAGACGAGTAGTATCGCGCCGCCTACTGCTGAACCGGGTAGGACATACCGGTGGTCTGCCCCGCCTAAGAGCCTCAAAAGATGTGGTACAACGAGTCCTACAAAACCGATGCCACCTGCGGCGGAGACCGCCGCTCCTACCGTTAGCGCGACCCCGAACACTGACCATCTTTTCAAAGTTTCCGTTGAAACGCCGAGGTGATACGCTTCAGATTCTCCCAGGCTCATTGCATTCAATGCGGCTGCTTGCCGTAACAACACGAATAATCCTATGATCGCAATGGGCAGTGTTACGAGGACAACGGGCCATGTTGCGCCACCGAAGCCACCGAGCAGCCAGAAAGTCAGACTGCGTAGTTGTTCATCGTCAGCAAGGAATGTCATTAAACCGATACCTGCCCCAGCGAAGCTGTTAAGGGCAATGCCTGCCAGTAGTAGCGTCAGCGTACGAACTCTGCCTCGTTCCGCTGCGATTTTCCAAACACTAACGGTCACAAGTACGCCGCATCCAAACGCCGCGATAGGAAGCCCCCATATATCTAACGCGCCTCCGCCGATCAGGACAATCCAGAGTGTTGCCCCTAACCCGGCACCCGCTGTGACACCGATTAATCCCGGGTCCGCCAATGGATTTCGAAAAATACCTTGCAGTGTCGCTCCCGAAATAGCTAACATCGCACCAACAACAGCGGATAGAACAACGCGAGGAAAACGTACGTGGACTAGGACTGCGAAGCCATCCTCTCGAAAAAACAGAATCTCAGGAATCCGCCACGGTAGAATTTGATAGGCACCTACCCCCGCCGCGATGCACATTGATATTGGAAGTAAACTGATAAGTGTTAAGAGAATCTTGATTCGCTTTTGCATGCTTACAACTTTTAAGGCTTCCCAGCACAAATCAACCTACTGCCTGTGATGCCCAGGTTGAACTCCCGATACGTAGCGACATTTGTTGAAAAAGTATTGGGCCGAAAGCCAAGTTCAATTGCGAAAACCCATTCGTATAAAAACTCATACGTATCATAATTATTACGGCAGGCACGAATTCGGTTCTCCGGCATTGGGTTCCTACTGGTCTCAACTTAATGTCGTTCTTCGTCACCTGTTGCGACGAAATATCCATCAGTTTCGTAGATGCCTCGAAATAGGTCGAGCGCAGCTCGCCCACAACGAGGACCGAACCCAGATAGATATTGCCCATCCATTGTTACAACGCGTCTGTTTTGGCCCGCGGGGGTATATGCTAAGCCCGGCAACTTGAGCAATCCATCAACGCCACCGACGGATTTCAAACTTGTGGTGAACAGCACATACACGTCCGGTTGTGCCGCGATCACCGCTTCTGCTGTCATCGGTTTGTTTCCTGTAATACTTCCTGCTGCATTTGCAACTCCAACAATATCAAACATTGCTCCGGGAGCAGTATCGGTACCTAATACTAAGGTGGTTTGTGTACCTCGTAGGTAGAGGAATAGTGCTTTCTGTTTCGGTTTCTCTTTTCGCGAGGCAAGTTTGATGTCCAGTTCTTTAATGTCAGTGTTTAAGGCGTTTATTAATTCCCCAGCTTTTTTCTCGCACCCGACTGCTTTACCGATAGTTCGTAGTCTTTGCTTGGCTGTTTCAAAACTACGAGGCTCCTTAAGCAATAGAACGGTTACACCTGCCATGCGAAGTTGCTGCACGACTTGCGGTGGTCTCACATCGTCCCGTCCAATTACCAGTGTCGGATTCAAGGAAAGGATTCCCTCGGCGTTGAGTCCATACTGATAGCCGACACTCGGAAGCCGCTCCATCACGCCTTTCGGATATGTTGATGATCTATCACAGCCGACTACATTATCACCGATGCCCAAAGCAAATAGAATTTCAGTAGTACTGCCATTAAGACTCACGATACGTTCTGATGACTTAATAACTACGGGTTTCCCCTCTGCATCTGCCACTTCAATTGAATCTGCGGCACCAAGACAAAGTAGGATGCCGAACATAACGAAAATCGAAACGCTTAATATCCACGTTTTACATAAGTTGGATCGAAAAATTTGCATTGTGTCATCCTTCTGAGGACGAGTCGTCGGGCATGGAATACGTTTAAGTGAAAGGAGATTCTTATACGTAATATTCCGTGCCCAACATCTCCTGAACTCGTTGTTCGGTTGTTCAGTGTAAAGTCCTTTATCTCGCTTCTCGACGTTTAGAAATTCCGACTCCCATCTGGTTGATGAACGTACTTAAACGTCACGAAGCCACCGTCCTTCTTGTTTTCATTATCTTTGTAATATCCGATGAAGCGAACCTTGGCGAAAGTTCCATCAGCGGTTTTGATCGCAAACACGCGATCTTCGAGAGGAAGAATCCAATGGGCTGGTGGACCCGTATAGATATACCAGCCCTTTTCACTTTGAGGGACGATTGCAAGTGTGTCCTCTGTGTCAGAAAGGTACCCGTCTGCGGGAGCTTCAGTTACGGCTTCAAATGTTGTTTCAGTGAGCATAACAACACTCCCCATGCCTGGTCCACTGATACCGCCGTTAAGTTTGACTTGTGTCCGCTGGAATCCGATATCCCATGCTTCCGAATTTTCGGCATCTCCAACCTTGACGAGGTCACCGGACGCAAAAGAGAAGTATGTCCACGCCTCTCTATTCGTTGCGTCGACTGTGAACGTTAATGTCTCTAATCCAATGGGTTCGTCAGCAGGGACTGGGGCATCAGTTTCAGTGGTTGTGGATGATGTCGCGTTGGCGGTTTCCTCCGATTGAAGCAACTGATCTATATTATCCTCGTCAACGGGACCACAACTGGAACTGAATAGTATGACAACACCTAACATTAGTGTCAAAAAGATAGTGGTGTATTGATTGACAAAGTCTCTGATTTTCTCCACGTTAATTCTCCTATTAATAAGTGGCACGGGTATGGTGCCTGCGATGGAAGTGAAACAGTGCAGGGAAATTGGACCGCTGAAGCCCAACGTGTCTCCGTTTGCGTCCCCAGGTTGGCACTCTCAGGGACTTCCCTGCACTCTTAACTAAACCTTCACGTGCGTATTCATATTTTCTAAATCGACCTCTTCAGACACAGGATCTTCAACCTCCTTTAAGATACGCAATGCTTCAACAAAGACTTCGGCGACTTGGTGAAAATCGCAGAAGTCCATAGTGATGTCCAAAGTACGGTATTTCAGGTGGATGTGACCATCAAGGCATTGGTAGATGGCACATACTTCGGCTTGGGATAAAAATTCGGCTTTATAACCCATTGTTAATCTCCTTACAGCACGGTGGTGCGTGCCTATACTATGACTTAATCGCTGCCCACGTTGTCGTTAGTTTTCCTTTCGAATCAACACTCGTGGGTACAGATTCAACAAAGAAGCGGGTGCCGTCATCTTGCAAAACGTATTCTATAGTGATGTGTCCCGAACCTTCTTTGGTTTCGTTGTTCTCGTAATAGCCAATGAAACGGACCTTCGCATAGTTATATGGGCTTGCATGCTGCGCTTTTGGATCGATAGCAAGCCGCAATACATAGACTTTCGGATTCGGCAGAACCCAGTGATTTGGCGGTCCCGTATAGGTATACCAACCATCGCCTCGCGCGAAGGTCGTGATTTGGTCGGTATCCAAAACGTAGTCCTCTTGCGGGGCTTCAAGGACATCTTCAAAAGAGATATCCTTGAGAGCCAATGCCCCAGTTTTTCCGGGGCCGCTAATACCTCCATTGGCGATAACCTCGGTCCGCTTAAAACCAAGATCCCACGCCAATGAGGATACCGCATCAGCAATATTAACTGTTTCACCTTCCGTGAAATTGATATATGCCCAGTTTTCACGATCGGTCGCATCGACCGTGAGTGTGTTTTGATGAAGTTCAGCAGACACTGTGAGTACAGCGATGCTGACGGTGAAAACCATCATTGAAGTTGTGTAGACCATGAGCCGTGCCATGTCCTTCGTATCCTTTCCTGTATTAATAGGTTAAAGAGAGACCTCCGTAAAATGAGCGGCCCGTGAAGGTATAAAATGTAGGGATTTTGAAGTCAAAGATGTTGTTGCATCCGATAGAGGCTTTGAATATTTTAAAAAGCGTCTTTGAGGCGCGGATGTTCCAGACCCAATAACTCGGTGCGAACTCTTCGGGTTCAAGCACATTATCCCCATCATCAAAAAAACCCCACTGGCTGGCATATCGTCCGCGTAAATCAACCTGAACACCGCTATTCAGATGCAGATATGCCAATTTGAGGGTGCCACTGTGTGTGGAACGATTCAGTAACGGGAGCCCCGTCTCCTTATCCGCACCACGGAGGTAAGCGTACCCAATAGCTGAGGTAAATCCGCCCATTGAATCGCCCCCTAAACGGACTTGAGTTTCAATGTCAATCCCTTCTGTGTAAGCCCTACTGATGTTTTGATATTCAAACTTACTTCCTCCGGCTGAGCTTTCCCCGATACGTTCCGCTTCAATCAGATTATACAAGTCGTTACGGTACAGGTGGATATTGGCAAGCAAACCGTTAAGGACTTCATATTCCAGTCCGAAATTCCAGTTATGTGAAGATTCAGGTTCCAAACTCGGATTGCCCAGCACTTGGTAGCCAGATGTGACGTTTGTGAAGTCGAGATAAAGGTTTTTGAAGTCTGGTGAGCGGAATCCTTGTCCATAAGAGGCGCGGACCCGTAAATTGTCAGTCACCCGATACATGGCACTCAACTTTGGACTGAGATGCGTGCCAAATTCAGAGTGATTGTCTAAACGTCCACCAATGACGAATGCAAACGGAGAAATAGGACGGAATACGTTCTGGACAAAGAGAGAATTGGTAAAAAGCCCGCGTTCTCCACCTTTGATTCGTTGCGATTGCAGATGCTCCAAGATGACCTCGCCCCCCAGCGTCAGTTGATGTTTTTCCCAGAGTGTTGTGTCAAACTGAACTTCACTCTTAACTAAATCCTGGATGTTGAGGTTTCCAGAATTTATTTCTTTTGTTTCCCTATTGATAACCGTTGACTCGTCGTCATAGCGGGTCGCATAGAGTTTTCCTGTCAGTGAAGTTGAGGACACGTGCTGTAGGTTTCCAGCATTCAGTTCGTGGTCTATTCCGACACTTCCACTGAAGTTTTCTATTTCACCGATCCTGTCGAATGCAATGGGACCGTTTTCACTGATTCCTTCCTGCTCCTGTGTAAAGTACTGCCCAGAGAAGACGAGATCGGTTGTTGATGTAAGTTGGTATTCGGTCCGTGCCGACCCTGTCATATTGGCATAGCCGTCAATTGTGGTTGTGAGATCAGATGTATCCAGATCAATTGGACCTCGCCGATTATGACTGAGTGTTAAGAGCGTGTTTAGTTTATCGCGTTGCAATTCAAGCGTGCCTCGACTGTCGAGTGTCCTGTTTTGCTCAAAATTTTGGGAAACTTGAACTGAAAAGGGAACAGTTGCTCTACGGGTGATAATGTTAATGACACCGCCGAGTGCAGCATTTCCGAAAAGAGAAGCCGTCGCGCCTTTAACGATTTCTATCCGCTCAACGTTTTCAACAGCAAGCCGTGCCATGTCGAGTTTACCCGCAATACGTCCAACCTGCGGTTCACCATCCACGAGAATTAACACATATTCAGAGTCAAGCCCTTGGAGTTGCACACCGTCACCGTGTCCATCGCGATGGATAATAATGCCCGCTGTGTGCTCTAACACCTCTCCAATGTTCTCCGCCCCCGTTGCTTCGATCTCCGCGCGTGTGATGAGATTTGTAATAACAGGTGTATCTTTCAAACGTTGAGGGGTCCTTGTTGCTGTTACTACGACTGGCTCTAACGCCACGGCACCGTCGGTTTTAAACGTATCGTCCTTGCTCTCTGCTGAACTCAATATTGCGAATGGAATCAATCCTAACACAAGGTTTATCAGTATCCGTAAAACCCATTTAGGAACAGTGTTCACGACGCGAGAACCAAATGTTCTGTCTGAAAGCATAATCTTTTCCCTTTGATTTCTCAGAAGGCTCGCCAAACAAAGAAGATGGCAAGAGTTAGCGAGCTGAGCCCAAGTCCTGCAGCAAGCAGCCGCGGTCCATGTAAACGTGTCCAGAGCAATATACCACTGAGGGCAAGGATAATTAGACTGCCGGCAATCGTATCGGCGAGGAGAATCCAGGCAACACCCATGCCGCTTGCCATATGCAACCGATTGAGAAAGGCGAATATATTTCTATCAAATTGTCTGACAGTCGCGTAAGCGTTACCAACCCAATATTCTGCGCTGTAACTCCGTTTTGGATTGCTAAAACTAACACTCCATCTTTCAGGTTGCGTGACGGACTTCCCACCCCAATTAATTTCTCGAGGTTCCTGTGAACGCGCCCGACTCCATTTTTTTTCGAGATCCAGTTCTACTTGCAGCCATGCTGCGAATGCCTCTACATTTTCAAATTTGTAATCTGGTAGTGGGAGTTCCCGTTTCGTCTGATCGGTTTTGGCAGCGTTAATTTTCAGAGTGCCCCGGTGGTTAAGTAGGATCCCAGTAACACCGAACAGGATGCCCAAAGTCGCACCCCATAAACCGAGCCATGCGTGTGTTCGCCGAAGCCATTTGAGGAACGCGCCTCTGCTCCATGCAAGAGTTAGAAAGGAATATGGCGAACGTCTACGCCGTTTATCGGGTTTTTTTACTGTTTTTTCAACTGATGCTGAATTTGTGGAACCTGGCATGTTAGCCTCCAAATTCTCTTGACAATCCCGGTGCTAATAGCATAACCTAATTAAGGCAGAAAGAGCACCGGGCACGAATGCGCTAAGAAAAAAGCGCGAAAAGCCCGCGGGACGCAAAGCACTGTCGATTTCAGTCGGCATGTGTTGATTTCCCTCAGAAACATGGACAATAACTAACAATTGGCAGTTGGGAGACTGTCCAGTTTCTTGCGTCGCTTTTTCTGCTATTATTTTCTTTAGTGAACCTTGAATGGACCTCCGCTCGGTTCCTCCTTCAACTCCGGGCGCTCAGAATCAAGGAACACCTCATGAAGTTCGAGTTTGTTTGATTGTGTGAACGCCTCTTTCGGCAACGTGCCGGATTGGGCGTGTCCTTTGCGGAATTCCTCGGATTCTACCCAATTTTCAAAATCCTTTCGCGACTCCCACAGTGTAAAGACGATGTATGGGTCGTCGTCGTTGACAGGACGCAGAACTTGGTTGGAGATGAACCCTGGCATTCCATCAACAAGACGCGCCCGGTTTTGGAACCGTTCCTCAAATTCGTCCCGATATTCAGGTGTAACATAGATTCGGTTCGCAACAGTTATCATAAAGGTTCTCCTTCATTATTGAGAATGAAACTCATTATCAAATTTATGGTAAGACAGGGTATCCTGTTCCCCGCCCACCATGCGGAACATGCTGTACTTTAGGGATGGAACTTTTATTCCCGTTTGGTCCACATCACCTTTTGAATTTCCACCCTTGGAGGAAAACGATACATCTGAGCATCACCTTCAAAAATTGAAAATGAGACTCATTATCATTTCGTAGAGCAATATATCAACGCGTCCGAATACATCCGAACATATATATTATACTGTACACTATGAATCGATGTACAATTTTTTTCATATGTTTTTCCTTCTTTTATCTTTTTTATACAAACAAAGGTGCCACGGCAACCGAGTTTACGTGATCCGGTGCCGCATCCAACCCAACAGTCTCTGCGATCGCAGTCTCCGGCAGTACCGTCACCCTCACACTAAGCGCATCCATCACCGCAGCTGATACCGT
>RKRR01000068.1 GCA_007571305.1 Candidatus Poribacteria bacterium
CTGTAGCATAACCTGTTAGGTTGTGTCAGGAAACCTTGTGTGCCTTTTGGGCTTCTCCCTGTCACAAAGCGGCCTGTGGTCAAAATTGCGTAAGTCCTGCTACATAAACCCTATCTTGATTGGTTACTCAGCTGACGGTTTTCCATCCTCACCTGCCTTCAGGTATTGCAACGGGTTCTCTATGTGGTAAAATTCCGAGTCTTCCGCAATCCGTTTAAGGAATCCCAAGTGTCCAGCACCGATGATTAGTATAATACGCTCATCTTCTGATTCCGTAATTCGGGTGAGATTGACGAAGATTTTGAGGTTCCTGGAATACCAACAATGTGCAACCCAATTCGCACCCGGATACTCGTCTTGTAGACCAATTCTGGCAATTCGCAAGTAGCCGAGGAGATTTTTTCGAATCTCTTCATCTTGGTTCATTCTTATATACCTGTCAATCAGAGGTTCATATTTTTCAGGCTCAAACCAGGTTCTACCCTCTTCATCCTGTACAATTTTCCCTTCAACCTTCTCATTGTCAGACAGCAAGTGCTTTTGATCATTCGTCTCTGCAAACGCACCGTAATCTATCAAATGATCATCCAGATCATTCCGGATGATTGGACCATCGCGAAAATAATCTACACAGTATACCTTTAAATGTCCCATCTCTTTCGCCAGTGGGAACCCAATCTGGTGGATTTCATGGCGTTCAAGTTGAAAGTTACCCTTTAGGTAACCGTTGTATTCCTCCTGAAGCTTAGCATCCCAGCACTCGTCAACTTCAACGGCTACCTTCGTCGGTTTAAATCGAGAAAGTTGTTCAACAAGTCCCTGAAGTTCAGATTGCCGTTTGGGAGCAAGCACATCATCCATTCTGTAATTGATTTGGTCTGCCCCCCAATTTGCCAAGTGGCTGCTTCCAAGAATCATAAGGGCCGGTTTTTGTGGCATTTACTTAGGCTCTCCTATAGATATACCTGTCTGATCATCGCTTGCTGCCATGCCACTGGTAAATAACACACAGCGATACTTTAGCAAACCGAGTGTCAATTATTTTCCTGCCATCTCAGATGAGACCAAGCCACGGCTGTGTGAAGATCGAGAGATGATGCCGCATGCCTATATTCCTTATTTGTTCACAGGAAAAACGCTTTCACTGTCGGGTTTGAAAGGGTTGTTGTTAACTAAGGGAATATTCCCCTTTTTCCGTTCAACGAGTTCCCAGTTGCCTGTTTTCCAGTGCTTTTCATAAGCATAAATAACAGGATGTGCGCACCAATTTGGATCCTCAAATCCTAACCAGACACGCTTTGCCTGCGGATGGATCTCATCGTCTATGGAGGCAACGGCGTGTTCATGATTCTCAGACCAGATAAGACACTGTTGCTTGGGTACTGCTGGGTGTAAATTTTTCTGTGTTTCTCCGCTCGACAGTGTGAGTAGCTTCCTATATTTCATCTTTTTCACACCGTTCTTATAGTTCGTGAATTGTTGCTTCAAGCGTTTCGAGATCAACAACTGCAATCGTTGCCTTTCCCGTTATCCAACCGCCGGTTTCACCAGGATTGAGCAGGAGCGACTTTCCCTTTTGGATGTCTATCTGGTGGGTGTGTCCGTAGACGACGACATCGTAATCACCACTCTTAGCAATGGGGATAGCGAATTCAGGATAGTGCATCACGGCAATATTTCTGTCGCCAAGCGATACACTCGCAAGATTGGGATGGACCTCACCGATTGCTTCAAATCGTTGTGCAACGACAACGCGTTCGCCGTCATTGTTCCCAAAAACACCGACAACGCGGCAGTTTAGATCGGCTAACGGAGCAATAGCAAACGGAGCGATGAAATCGCCTGCATGGACGACGAGTTCTACGCCGATTTCATTGAAAAGTGCAACAGCGCGTTCAACGTTTGGAATGTTGTCGTGGCTGTCGGACATAACACCAAGTTTCATGTTTCTAATTTTCCTTACAGGTAAATAACGTGTGTCTGAATTAGCGAGTGTGAAACGCAAAAAATTTCGGGATTAGTCGTTTTGGACTTGCAAAAAATTGTAAGAAATCGCTCTGAACCCTTGTAAATAGCGAGTTTTTGTTTATTTTAATTTTCAAAAAACGATTAACGTGGGTTTGATAAAGAATAGAAAACGTGAGTTTGATACATATTCGGAATAAGTAGTTTTGGGATTTATGGGGGCGGTTAGGAAACCACACCTCCTGAGAACCCTTAACTATCAGTGGTCAACGATTCGTAAAAACGACGAAACGATAACTAAATCCCATATCTGCTTATTGCGATAAAATAAAAATTGACCTTACTTACTGACAGTAAGGATAGCACTTTCTGATAAAATTTTCAAGAGTCATGATTGGTTCATTGGACGGAATTCCTTTTGACAAATCCACACAAATTCGGTAAACTGCAAAAAGATGTTTCAGAACGCCACCGAAATCCTCACACTAATCGCTTCTGCTGCGGTGCAGTGGCTCTTTTATCGGAAACGTTTGCCGAAAGACTTCGCACCCAAACGGATCCTCGTTATCAAACTTGATCATCTTGGAGATGTCCTGTTAGCAACACCGGTGATTTCCAATCTCCGTCGGGAGTATCCAGATGCTGAGCTGCACGCGCTCACTGGGAAATGGAGTCGTGTGGTTTTGGAGAAGCATCCTGATGTCAATAATGTTATAGAATACGATTCACCCGCTTTCTGCCGTACAGGGCAGCCGACATCGCTCAAAGAAACGTTTAAGCTCTATCGCCAGTTACGCCGCCAAAAATACGATCTGGTGGTGGAACTCCGCAGCGATTGGCGTATTGTCTGGTTTGCGTTCTTACGGCTCACACCGAAACGACTCAGTCGTGCTGCCCTGCAAGTTGCGAACAAATTGGGTTTTGCACAATTCAGTGGGCCCCACGAAACGACGCGTAACCTTGATGTCTTAAGGCAAGCAGGCATTGCAACACCCGTACGAACCGCTATGTTCCCGGTAACAACAGCGGATAAAAAATGGGCAGCTGATTTCCTTGCTACATATCAGATTGAGAGACAACGTCCGCTGATTGCTATCCATCCCGGTTCTCCGATTGCACTGAAACAGTGGTTGCCTGAGCGGTATGCAGAATTGGCGGATTGGCTGATTGCCCAAAAACGTGCACAAATCCTATATGTCGGTGTGAAAGATGAAATACCGATAATCGCCGGCATACAAGCACACATGCAAGGAGAGTCAATCAATATCGCTGGCAAAACGACACTGACACAATTGGCATCAATTTTGCACACATGCAATGTGTTTATCGGCAACGATAGCGGTCCGATGCATCTCGCTGCAGCCGTTGGCACCCAGATGATTGGGTTGTATGGACCTGGAGATCCGACCCGTTTCGGTCCAGCGGGTGAAAAGTGTCAGACGATTCGACAGATATCAGATTGCCCATGCTTGGGAACGACTTGTCGGTTCGGAAAAGCAGGGTGCATGTCTAAAATTCATGTCACCGATGTGGTTCAGACCCTTGAAGAGGCTGCATATTTAACCCTGAACAGCAAATATGCATCAACAGGGACAAATTAACTTGACATATTTTTTTAAAGCAGTTATAATGTCTTAAACAACATCCGTAAAATGATCGTTTTATCCATTAAGTCTCTGGTCCTTGATTTATGCGCATTTAGAGAATTGGGAAGGACAATTTTTGGATGTAGTTGGACGACATTGGTTTGCAAGCGATGTGATGAATCTAAAGGAGGAATTTAAAAAAATGCAATCGAGATTAACGTGGCTCATGCTTGTTCTCTTTGCAATAGGCATCATGAGTGTCAGTATTGTAGGGTGTGGTGGCGACACCGAGGAAGAATCCGCTGAAAAGCCAACAGCAAGTGCCTCAAGTAGTTCTGGTGAGTCAGTGGTTGCTGCGAAACCGCCTATCGACTTCGCAGCAGAAAAAGCTGCAATTCAAGAGGTTTATAGTGCCTTCTACAAAGCCTTTAACGACAACGATCTCAAAGCCATTGGGGAGACCTTCCGGACGAATGACGGCAAGGTTGCCTTCGGAACAATCTTTGCTGGAAATGAACCTGTGCCAATCGCCTTCGGCTGGAGGAATGTTGAAATCGCTATCGAAGGTTTATGGATCGGCATCGGCACAAAAGGATCCAAATGGGGGCGGGACGATGTGTTGAAGGACTTTTGGATTCGCTATAAAGGCAGCAAAATTGAAGCGAGTGCCATAGGCTATAATTGTTACAAAGGCTCGTTTCCCGGGGAAACGCACCTTTATCTGATGAAAGAGGAAAAGGATGGGTGGAAGATCCATGAGTTGGATAGCAGCACTGAAAATAACCTTGGCATCTTTGGCTTTCACAAAGGTAAACCCCGGCTTAAGGAGGCAGGCCGCTTCTTTACAACAGATGCCGACAAAGCCCCATAAGTCCAATTTTAGTGCACACGGTTGCTAAAAACTGCCCCTTTTTGTGCAGCGTTGAGAGGGACTGCCCCTTTTTGTGCAGTTTAATCTATTTGATGCAGGGATTTATCGCTAATTCAGTATCTTCGCATTGGCACGGAAATTGCATATATCCCTGCATAAACAACTTTTTTATATTTTCTGTAGGATACGCAAATACCCCTTGGAGGTAATAACGAATGAGTGCAAAAAGAACCTCAGGTGCCTTTATGACTTCATTGGTACTTCACGCGGTCATAGCGTTCATTGCTGGCATTTATCTTGTCACGCAGACTGAACAGTTCAAGGATCTCGTGGGTGCTGAAGTGCTCCAACCCAAGGAGCCGCCGAAGCCTAAGGTCCGGAAACCCGTTGTAAAACCTGTTATTAAGCCGACTGTGCCAACACAGAACACCGTCGTTGTTGAACAGGTTCAAGTACAACCTCGTGTAACGACTGCGTTTGTTGCCAAGTCGAATTTCCAACCGCAAACGGTACTCGAATTTTCAAACCAAACCGTCAAAGTGGACGCACCGATTAATCCGAATGTCCCCAGAGTGGTTACGCCGAACGCACCCGTGCCGCAAGTTGTAACACACGCCGATCTACCTGTCTCGGATGCTCCTGGTGCTTTGGCGTTTTCCGCACCCGTCGCAACTGCGCCCTCCGCTGGACCGGCTAACATCGGTCGTGGTGTCGCAGGTAGCGTCGTGCAGGTGAAAGTCGCTTTTGAACGTCCCCCCGGACTCGCAATGGTTGAAAATGTCGGTGCCGCACGCGATGCTCTCGGCGATGTCGTTGAAAACATCACCCTCGGTAACGTTGAAGTGCCACCCCTGGCCAGAGGTGAACCCGGTGGACGTGTTATCGGTAAAGGTAAGGACATCCGCGGTGTATTCCGTTTCACACGGATCCGTCACAGTCTCTCCGACTGGTGGGCTGATGCTTCGTCCCTCAACGCATTGACAAAGTGGCTCAACGAACGGACGAAAATCAAAACCGACATGAACGTTGAGGGTGGTGCATTGAAGCTTACCGATGCTAACCTCTTCAAAACACCCTTCGTCTTTATGACAGGACACGATCCGTCACTCACCCGTTCTCGTAATTTGCTTGGACGGCAGTATGGTGGTGGTAAGATGGATAGCCGTCTCACCGAGACTGAAGCCGCTGGTATGCGTCGCTATCTCGTTGAAAAAGGCGGATTCCTCGTCTTTGACGACTGCGGTGTGAACGCTCCTGCCCAGGCGATGATTCGTCTCTTCCTTGCACAGATGCGTTATGTCATGCCTGAGTATCAGATTGAACGTATTGCTAACGAGCACGAGATTTACGATAACTTTTACGAGATGGGTGGTCCCCCTGTCGGATACGACATCTTCTGGTGGGGCACACGTCCGCCGAAACGGAACTTCCTCGAAGGTATCTCCGTCGGTGAAAAGTTGTCGGTTATCATGGTGCGTCGTGATTACATGTGCGCAATGGAGTCTGTCAGTCTCCCGACACGTAGCGTCCACTACTCACCTGGTGTCTATCGTTTCATGACGAACGTTGTGGTATACGCGTTGACGCACGGTCAGATTTCTGACTACTCCGGTTATGTGCCTGAAGATACCCTAGCTCAGAAAGAACTTCCGACGAGCGCGCCTGAAGCTGCGAAAGTCGGCGGTTTCGAGTAGAATTTTTGTATCTAAGCGTGGTTTTTTAACTGCGTGCTTTGTTTGGGCTGTTTAGTTACCCTCCAAGGGCAGCTGAGCAGCCTTACATATTGCAACCCAACCTATTTTCAGGGATCTGAACGTAACTCCTAATCTTCTCTAACGGCAATTTCCTCCTATCGAACTTCATCAAGGGCTATGAACAGCAGCAGACTGTAATACTGTCGCCACGATTCATCAACAACAGATCTTGAGAGCAAAATCTATCGGATTCAACTCTGGGGGATACGGGGGTAAAATAACAAACTCGCCCTGTTTCGGTCATCAACCGGGCTGTCTCTGTCCCTTTGTGGAAAGAAGCGTTATCCATAATCACGCCGTGGGTTTCATCAAGGAGCGGACAGAACATCTCCGAATGTTTCCACGTGTTGAAAACACTCGCATCACAAGCCCCCTCGAAAAGCAAGGGAGTCCATGGAACACCATCTACTATAAACAGTATATCTAATTAGTCAAAAGACTTACCTCATTATCCACCAAAAAATCGGAGGAAATCAATGGCACACACAGACGAAACATCCATCGATTTAGACTGGTATCCGCTCTCTGATGAAGAAATCCGCCATTTTGACGACACAGGCTATCTCATCGTCCGGAACGTGCTAGATTCAGATACCATTGACGAACTGATTGAAGCAAGCGATCGACTTATGGCGAGCGATCGGCGAGAGAACCGCCAACACAACTCTAACAACTTATACGATAGCTTCCGAAACTGCATCTCTATTGACGATGCTTTCATACCGCTACTCACACAGAAGACTATCCTGCCTATTGTCGTGCAGTTGCTCGGTGCACACTTGCAACTCATGACCTCGCACCTGATATACAAACACCCTGACCCACCGGAGACACCCGATACCGCTCGCCAACCCGGTTGGCACCGCGACTATGGCATGGCAACGAAAACACACGGGAACACGTTACCACGCATTTTGCTAAAATGCGCCTACTACTTCACTGATCTGAGTGAACCCAATTCCGGTGCAACGCTCGTCGCTCCGGGCAGCAATCATCTTCTTGAACGGATCCCTATTCCAGAAGGACAGGCAGATCCGGAGGGTGCTCTCGAACCGAGTTTACAACCCGGGGATTGTCTACTGTTTGAGAATCGTATCTTTCATGCCGGGGGTGCGAACCTAACTCACCAGACCCGTAAAGGTGTGATGTTCGGCTACGGTTACCGATGGGTAATGCCGATGGATCATCGGACACAAGAACAGAGCTTGTTAGACAAACTGTCGCCACTTGAGCAGTATTTGGTGGGTGAATCCTTTGAGAAGACGAAAGAATATCATCCGGGTGGTGGTGAAAGTCCGCTGGCATCATGGTGTGAGCAACACGGTGCTCCAGCAGTGAGACCAGTTCCTTAAGTGTGCTATGTTAATGTAATAACGTCCTTTTTAACAATTTCTTTTGTATGATAGTGGTCCGCCTGAGAGATAAGTTCCAGCGTTTCCGGTGATAATCGTGGTCTCACCTCTTCCGATACCCGACTCTCTCCACGGTGTTGCGGTCTGTAGCGCAAGGTCAGGACGCAACGATACCGATCATCCGGTTTCCAAGGCAGCGCACCGTGCGTCAAGAGTTCAGAGATGATTACGAAATCCCCTGCTTTTGGCGTAATGTTAACGACCCCTTGTGGAATATCATCGGCATCCTTAATCCTTCCGTTGTTGTAGAGGTGTTCAGGACGATCAAAAAGGGTCTTGTGTGTACCCGGGACGACTAACACCCCCCCATCTCCGGGATGCACATCGTAGAGGTAAGGGAAAACAACAAAATCGTCACAAAAGATTCGCCCGTTTCGGACCTCATAACGGTTGCAATGCCATCCGAAATCTTCTCGTGCGCAATGCAAGCGGAGTCCTTCCTCCGACTCTGACACACCCGCCCGATCCGCAATCATTGTTCCACGCAGCAACTGGGGTTTGTTGTTGGTTAGTTCTTTGATGATGGGCCATGTCGATCGGTGCATTGTGAGAGCTTCTAAGGGCTTCGCAAAGGCAAAGCCGTTTGGAAGGTTTTTCTCGTTGGAATTAAATCCGGGAGGAAGCTCTTCGGTAGGTGTATTGATATATTCATTCGCTGCTTCTTGAGCCGCTCTTAACTCTTCGTCAGTCATGACGTTCTCTAAGTGAAGGTATCCGGTAACATCGAAAAGATAACGTTGTTCAGGGGTCATCATAGTATCATACTCCTTTGGGACTTACATAATTGAATGGAGGCTAAGTTGAACGTCAAGCGAAATCCAATAAAAATCTAAACTGGTGCTTCCCACACGGGCAAGTCACGTTCCTGTAACTGCTTAAACAACTCGTCAAAGGCTTCACTACCGTCATCTTCCCATTCATCCAAACGCACACCGGGAGCATAAGATTCGTCCACGCCCTGTTTCATGAGGCGTTCCGCCTGTTGTAGGTTTCGGTAGTAGTGCTTTACACCACCGGGTAAGGTGACAACAGAAATGTGCCGCTCCCATGTCGGTTCAGGTGTTCGGGAGTACCGTTTCACGGCATCCTCATCCAACACGACACCGAGACCGGGACCGTCAGGCACCTGCATAAATCCGCGTTGGACTTTGTGCGGTGTAACAATTAAGTCGCTTTCGTAAGCGTGGCTCGCGGTGACACCGGGTATAGTGGCTGTCGGCATCACAGTTCCCAGATGACACGCAAATGCCGCCGTAATTCCAGTACCGACATACTGGAGCAGGATCGGTGTATTCGCAGCCGCAAAAGTCCATCCTGATGCTAAAGCACTTTTGACACTCTCGTGGCTACACAGCGCACCGTCAAAATCGCCTGCCCGAAGTCCAATCCATGGACCAGAGGGTTGTCGTGATGCTCCTTCCCGGATAACACCGACACCGTGCAGATAGAATGGAATCCGAATTTCTTGATGTAACCGTCGCCAGCCCTCCACGTCATAAGCGAAAATCGGTTCCTCGAGACCCTTGACAACTGGAATCTTTTCCAATTCCCTTAGAATAGGCAGTGCCTTTTCGACGTTGATTAACGAACCATTGAAATCGTATTCCACCCGAAAGTCAGGAGGCGCGACTTCTTGGATCGCATGCGACTGCTCGATAACATCGTAGAAAGCACGCGCCTTGCACTTCAAACCTCGGTATCCACGTTCAGTGGCGACCTGAATCTCAGCGGCGGTGTCTTCAGGGGACATACACGGCATCCACCAACCCATCGCAACCCATTGTCGAATTTGTTGACCCATCAATTTCCATGCTGGCAGACCGAGATGTTTCCCCATCAGGTCGTAGCACGCCATGTCGAGATTAAAACGGCCCTCACCCATAACGTGATCGAACGGATTCGTGCCGAGATAGGTATTCAGTACCTCCTGACCCAACGGCGGGCCTGGATTCTCTCCGAGACCGACGAGACCGATGTCGGTATAAAATTTATAGACCGTGACCAACTCGGTCATCGCGAAGTGATAATATCTCTTGCGAATTCGCTCCTCATAAGGCACGCGCAATGGAATAGATTCAATCTCGGTAATTTTCATCAGAAAAATTAGGCAAGAAACCGAAAGGGTTGCCTATCTCCTTGTCTTCTGGGTAACCATTTTTCGCTTATAGTAAAGCCCATAATTAACTATACACTTTGAGAATATCATCAATAGAAGTCTCGGCGTTGTATTGCCGTCTGCGTTTGATGTTGGCGAAGTCCTTCTCAATCGGGTTCAACTCCGGGGAATATGGCGGTAAAAATAACACACTCGCCCCGTTTCAGCAATCAATCGGGCGGTCTCTGCCCCTTTATGGAAAGAGGCGTTGTCCATAATCACAACATGGGTATCAGTGAGCAAAGGAGACAACATCGCCGAAAGCCACGTGTTAAACGCAATCGCATCACAACTGCCCTCGAAAAGCACAGGCACCTTGAAACACCCATCAAGACGTGCAGCAATCAAGGTCGTCGTCGTATACCGATGACTTGACACTTTCGCCTCAACACCGACACCTTTGGGAGCCTAAACATACCGGCGAAAATCGGTGTGCGTGAAACCGCTCTCATCAAGATAAACCAACTTTTTGCCCTTTTCTGTCTCTTGCTGAAGGGTCGAGAGAGACTCTTGACGCTTCACAGGACACTGCTCCTTGTAGGTCGTGGTCTTTTTTTTCGCGTGATATTCATAGGACTTACGCAATAATGTTTGACATAACCTCATAGACGGGGTAATATGTTCTGCGAGGAGGTTGCTAAAAATGGTCAGACCCACACGTCT
>RKRR01000180.1 GCA_007571305.1 Candidatus Poribacteria bacterium
CGTCGTCTTCCATCATGCCATCGTCCATCATATCGTCATGGTGCATCATATCATCTTCCATCATGGTATCGTCCATCATATCGTCATGGTGCATCATACCATCGTCCATCATGTCGCCATGCTCCATCATGCCATCGTCCATCATGTCGTCATGGTGCATCATTTCCGAGTCGCTGCCGCCCATCATGTCATCCGTAACAGGTGTCATGATCTGCTGGGCTCTTTCACAGGATACAAAGGCAAAACAAGCGATCAAGACAGCAATTAAAAGAATCTGAAATTTTAACATTGTTAGTGCTCCTTACACTGTATATTTCCTTATTCTAACGCCAGTTGCTACTCACAAAATTTTAGGCATACCGTCCCATTTTTCACTGAAACGGTCTCATGATTCGGAGGCATTTCGTAGCGTAGGAAACCGTCAGTCTGCGTGCTTAAGATACACAACCTAACAGGTGATGCTACAAACTGGCAACTTGGGTTATTCTATATACGAAAGTAAATAGTTATGGAAATGTCACAAATCTGATAATCCGGCTTCAAGACAATAAAACCTGTTCAGATTAGATGTGACTTTCCAAATCCATGTGCTATACAATTATGGTGAATTATACTATTTTTTCTTTTAATTTTCAAGAAAAAAAACAAAGGAGTCGTTATTCGGATTTGCTTCTATGGATCAGTTTTGAGAATTTCCGAGCGAATTCTCAAAATATAAAGGTGTTTAGGGGCTTGTGAGAAAGCCGTTTCGATTTCACGGCGCGCCTCGGGGATACGGTTGAGACGGTAATAGACGAAAGCAAGCGTAGCACGGTGTGTCGGTTGATCTTCGCTTTTAAGTGCTATCTCGGCAAGGGTAAGTGCTTCAGCAAGTTTCCTGTTTTCCGTTGCGAGTAGTGATGCTAACGCTTCTTTCGGAAACGGAACATCTGGCGCGAGTTGGATGGCTCGACGAAAATCAGCTTCTGCCATGCTGGATTCATTCTGTTTTTGATAAATTTTTCCTCGCCACAAGTATCCAGGTGCCCATGTCGGTTCATGTTGTATTCCCATCGTGATGGCATGCACAGCGGATTGTAAGTCCTTCGTTCTTTCGTACAAGTTTGCGAGTTGAACGTAAGTGTCCATAAAATCAGGTTCGTGTTGGATAAGCGCGAGATAGTGTGAAACCGCTGCCGTTTGGTTGCCGAGTTTGGTTTCTATCATGCCGAGATGCAGAAGTGCCTGGCGTGAATTAGACTCTATCGTCAGCACACGTTGATACGATTGCTTTGCGTCTGCAAATTCGCCGAGTTGCATTTGAACGTAAGCGTAGTCTTTCAATGCGACAGTAAAGGTGGCATCCGCTTCAATGGCCTTTTGAAGAGGTGTTAAGGCGCGGTGCGGCTGTCCGTTTTCGATGAACCAGTGTGCTTGCCGGCGGTAACGTTCCGCCAGTGTTCGGCGATAGCGAGTTTCAGTGGCTTCGGCTTCTCCTCTGTTTCCGATATTGCGGAGGACAGCCGCGAGTGATTTGTAAAAGATAGGTTCGCCTGGGGCATGTCGGATGGCACGTTCATAAAAACGTTGGGCGACAGCGAATTGTCCGCGTCTTGCGCCAACTTCACCACGTCCGAAGGCGGCACTCGCAAGCGTCTTATCTTGCGTGAGTGCTTCTCTAAAAACGGCATCGGCTTCGTCAATACGGTTAAGCTTGAGAAGGACGTGTCCAAGGTTGTTGTAGGCAGCGGTTGTGTCTGGATGTAGTTGTACGGCGACGATATAGTATCTGCGTGCTTGCTCCAAATTTCCGCGCTCGGTTTCAATCTGCCCCAAGGCGATATACCACGCGACTGGAGCATCTTCACCCGCACCTTTAACGGCTTTTTGAAACCACATATCGGCTTCGTCAAGTTGCTTATTACGATGATATGCAGCAGCGAGTTTGGCTTGCACCGCAAGCTGTAGGCGGGATATTGTAATATCCCCTTGGGGTTGTGTTGAAAGAAGTTGGAAAGCACGTTGGAAAGCAGTAATCGCAGCGGGGTAGTCCTTCAATTTTGCGGCGGCATCCCCTTCACCAATATAAGCAATCGGGAACTCTGGTGCCTGTTTGATGAGGGCTTGATATAAACGGAGTGCCTCGTGCCAGTCCTCCGTTTGAAACGCATGCTGAGCATCTTTCAACTGCTTTTGAAACGTTTTAGGATAGTCCGCTATATCGGCTGCAGATGCTGACATAACGAACATAAACAGAAACATAACGAGGACAAAATGTCCCCATCCCGCCATGGTCTTTCTGCCTGTAGTATGTCTTGGGTGCTGATGATACCGCACCCGTTTATTTCGCCTTGTTTTTCTCTTGTGCAAGCTCATCATCCAAAATATCCCAGGTTTCCTCTTCTTTCTGTTTGGTTAGCCACGTCTCAAACTGTTCGTTTGCCAGTTCCTGCCGAATCCGCTCTGTGATATCTTCACTGACTTCTTCGTAGGTTTTTAGATACGCTGAATTGTTCCGAATGCGTTCGACGATCTGGTATCCCTCCGTAACGCGAAGAGGCGTGCTACGTTCAGAAACTTGTAATTCAGTTACGATAGCCCCCAAAGGTGTGTCTATTGCAAGCGTTAGTACCTCAAACTTGAGTTCCAACTGTGTTTCAGAAACTTCACAGACCGCCTGAAATGTTTCACCCCGTTGTAAACGTTCACTCAATTTTTTCACCAGTTCCTCGACATTTTGCTTTTCTGTCTCGGATCCATTCCTTGGCACGACGATAAGTAATGATTTAAAGGTAACTGTGGATGGAACAATAAACTCGGCATTATTGGCATCGTAATATGACTTGGCTAACCTCGCGACCTTTTCGCTGTTAACAGCATTGAAAAATATACGTCGGAAGAATTCGTCGTAAATTAACTGATCGTAGATCCATGCTTCTACTGCCTCTTTTTCCAATTGGTACCCCTCCAAAACGCTTTGAAACACTATATCCGAAGCATATTTGGCAGAAATTTCTGCTATCTTTGCGGCTATCTGTGAATCACGTTCAGTTACGACAACGCCAAGCCGCTCAGATTCTTGTAGGACGAATTTTCTATTGATAATAATATTAAGGACCGCGCGTTTTTCCGCAAGAGTTGAGGTCGTGTCGGTACGTATCCCAAGCACTTTAGCAATATGAAGCTCATCTTCGAGTTCGCTGCGTGTGATAGCGTCCTCGTTGACGACCGCAACGATTGAATCAATGAGGGTTTGAGTGTATACGTTACCACCGATACAGAATAGGATCAGAAAGGTGATGTAGCGGATCATACTATCGCGGGTTCCTCGGCGTTAGCCACTCCTCTTCAATGTGCAAACCGAGTCCGGGCCCGTCATTTGGAGAGATGTAACTATCCGTTGGGAGTGACTCGCCTTCAAAACGTTTCATCTCCTCTAAAGGGACACCGGGCGGAGTGCCGAGGTAGTATTCTACCCAAGGTGTGTTCGGCATAGCAGCGGAAAGGTGGAGTCCAGATTGTCGAAGCCCCCCGCCGTGGAAGATAACGGTGAGTCCAGCAGCATCTGCGAGATGACAAATTTTAACACATTCAGTTATCCCACCTACCCAAAAGGTATCGGGTTGTAGAATATCCAAGCACCGTTTTTCGATAATTTGCTGGAATGGGAAACGGGTATAGTGATGTTCGCCACTTGCTAAGCTCACCCAATCTACAGCCTCTTTGACTTTCACTAACCCGTCGATGTCTTCTGGGATAAGGAACTCCTCAATCCACTTGAGGCGATACGGGCGGAGGCGGTGTGCCAAACGAATCGTGTAATCGACATCGAAAGCCATGTAACAGTCAAGCATGATTTCAACGTCGTCGCCGACCGTTTCCCTCGTCTTTGCCACCAGTTTTTCGTTCTCTTTTAAACCCCATTCACCGTCTACCGGGCCATAGGGGCACGCCAATTTCACGGCTTTGAATCCGAGTTCTAACTGCCAATCGGTATCGTTGCCAGTAGCGTAAGCGAACATCTTCTCACGTAACGGTCCGCCAAGCAGTTCATAGACAGGCTGATTCTTGATTTTGCCGTTCAGATCCCACAAGGCGATGTCAACGCCGCTCATCGCGCAACTGGTTAAGCCTTGAGAACCGTAAGGTTTGGACATACGGAACATCATATCCCAAATCTTCTCTACAGCAAAGCAGTTTTCACCGATCAGCATCGGTGCGAAATGTTCATCAATAACCGCTGCAACCGGTGTGCCGAAAGAGGTCTCTCCTATACCCCAAGTGCCGTCTTCGGCGGTGACTTTGACATAGACCTGATCCCACGTCTTGGGCATCCAACTGGAGCGGTGGCGTTTGTATTGCGGATAGCGCGACATTGGGTTCGCGACTTCAGCGTGGACATTCCATGGTTCACGGCGGGGTTCTGTGCGTTTGGTGTCGCGTTGTGGGATATTGATTCGGACTGTTTGTATATCTTTGATTTTCATCGTCTGGCTCCGTTCAAGGTTTGTCGCATGATACCACAACCCGGTATTTAGTTCAAAGGGTTTTGGAATGGGAAGTGAGGATTGAGTTCTCGCGTAGGAAGGTCAGAATCTCAATTTCTCTTTTACAGGAGTGGAAAATAGTTGCCGCGGTGGGGTTAGAAGTTGTATCTCCCATTTGGGGGTCCCCACCCGTTACTTGGAAGGAGGGAAATCATTCCCTTAACACTATCAAACCGCAACCGATTTTGGCACCGCCTCCCGGCAGGATTGGCGGTATATTCATCTGCACATTGGGATGGGAATGTGCGGGTGTTCCGGGCGGATGGAAATGCGGCGGTATCGCCTGCATGTTCCTGTTCATATCCATCTGCGTGTTCCTGTGATGTGCGTGTGGATTGGTTAAGAAGGTGTCTCCAGTTTCATGAATCATCATCAGTTTGCCGAGGATATCGGTATTTGGATCTCCACCGAGAGACCAGAACGGTGTCATAAATTCTAATACCCCCGTACCATCTTCACTGACTGAGATGTTACCGACTTCACCTATGCCTATAGGAGGCGTATTGAAAGTCGCTTGGACGACGGGGATACCCGGTGTCCCTGCTGGAATCTCCATAGGATGCCAATGCGGTCCTATATCGTCGCAGCTGCCACCGGTATGAAGATGTATTGCGTGCAAACCGGCAGTGGTATTCTGTATTTCAATTGTGACGTGAACGACTCCATCTATTTCCGTGAAGGTTGCTGTGCCAGTGAGACCACTATCATTCATTTCAGAGATAGTGGCAACCGCGATTTTGTTAGCAGGTTCTGAGGTGATCATCTGTGTCGGAATCTTTTCGCAACCAGTTCCAAGATACACTGCAGCAATCAGGGTTATTAACACTGCGTAGACGTAATACCTGATATTCATGGAATATCCCTTTTGAGAGTTGTTTAATCGGGCATTTGATATAAAATAGGACTTACGCATGCTGCTCTTTTGTAGCAGAACCTGTGAGGGTGTGCCACGAGAACACTTGTCTTTTTTGAGGTTCTGCCTCTCACAAAGCGTCAGATGGTCAAAATTGCATAAGCCCTGCAAGACATACTATATCACATCTCAATGTCAAGGGCAATTAAGACCCACTTTCGTGCTTGACATTCCGTCCTATATTGATACAATAGAGACATACCATCCGAGGCATGGAGGGAACGAGATTTTATGCACAGGCTCACAGCCTATGCTACATAACCGCATACTATCCGAGACATGGAGGGAATGAGATGGGATATAAATTAGATCCGAGCGCGATGTATCGGATGCCGACGCATTTTGGACCGAGAACTGGACCGAGATACGGACCCGATGGCAGAAAATTCGAGTGTAAAGATAACCCGAAATCAACGTCCGTTTCAGTGAGTTTCCTGACAAATAGCGAACAACTTGAGGCTTTTCTACCGCCAGGCTTCTCGCTCAACGGTGAACCGGTTGTGTCTGTGTCTGGGGGCTATATGAAGGAAATTGAGTGGCTTGCAGGGCGGGGTTACAATACCCTCGGCGTAAGTTTTCCAGTAGTCTACGAAGGTGAAGTGGACAGAGCGACGGGTTCTCTGTTGACGGTGCTATGGGAAAATCTGACAGATCCGATTTTGACAGGACGTGAGGAGTTAGGATTCTCCAAAATCTATTGCGCACTTCCAGATCCACTAACTTTTAACGGAGAGACACACTGCACCGCCAGTTGGCTCGGTTTCAAGTTCATGGACATGCGTGTGAGAGCGACAGAACAGGTCCCGATTCCACCCGCGGGCCCACCGCCGCAAGCGAGTGACGACCAACCGCTTACTGGCACATTACATTATAAATATATGCCGAGAACGGGTGTATGGGGCACCGAGGATATTGCCTACGCAGTGCTAACACCATCGCATACACCGAACAGAGTTGTGCAGGAGCAGTGGCGCGGCGAGGGAACGGTCGAATTCCACAAAGCCCGCTGGGAAGACCTACCGACACAGTACAACATTGTCAATGCCTTCCACGAATTGGAAGTCAAGGAATGGCGTGGCGCATCTATCGTCAAAACCATCGGCGGAAAAGACCTCAGCGATCAACGTATTTTGCGTTAGTGCTTAGTCCATCACTGTCCCGCCTGATACGGTGATGGAAACCCCGGATAGGTAGGCGGCTTCATCTGAGGCGAGGAAAGCAGCCATCTTGGCGACATCTGCTCCCTCGGCGAGCCGCCCGATGGGTATAGCTGCTTCAGAACTGCGTGCGTATTCCGCGAGTTGTTCATCAGCGGAAAGATCCTGAGGCATGAGCACAGATGCAAGATGTCCAAATCGCTCTGTGTCCACAAGTCCTGGGCAAATAGCGTTTACGTTGACTCCATAAGGTGCAAGTTCACACGCAAGTGATTGTGTGAAGCCGATCACAGCGAATTTCGAGGCACTATATGCAGCGAAGCGCGCCGATCCCCGCTTCCCGGTGACAGAAGACATATTGATAATTTTGCCGCCTGTTCCTTGCGCGATGAGATGACGGGCTACCGCTTGTGAACAGAGGAATACGCCTTTCACATTGACCCGCTGGACTCTGTCCCAATCCTCTTCAGCCAGATCTACGACAGGCACACGATCCTTGCCAGCCATCGTCCCGGCGTTGTTGACGAGGATGTTGATTTTGCCGAAGTGCGCGACGGTTTGCTCCACCATCTCTTTTACCTGTCCCGCGTCGGCAACGTCCGCGACGAGGCTGATAGCGCGTTGTCCCATCACCTCAATTTCACGAACAACATCGGGTAAGCCTTGCCAATCCGATTGATCTGCGGCGTAAGGATGCTCGGTCATATCGTTGACAGCAACATCGGCACCCTCTTTCGCCAATCGGGTCGCGATAGCACGTCCGATGCCGTTTTTGCCGCCTGCTCCCGTCACTAAGGCAACTTTTCCGTTTAAGTTGTACATTGGGGTATAACTCCTGTGCATTGAATGGAACAGAGTATAGCAGATTTTCACAGAGATGTCAAATTGGCGAGTCAGGAACCTTAGACAGCCAAAAACCTTTGATTTTTCGTGGAATCTATGAGATACTTTAATAAGACGTTATCTGCCTTGTACAGTAACAACACTAATCGGAGAAAACAATGAAGAAAGAAGTTTCAACGACGGAATTACATCAGAAACTTGGTGAATTGCTCTACGGGGTCTACCGAAACGGGGATCGGCTGATAATTAAACGCGCCGATACACTGCTTGCCGCTATCGTTCCAATCGAAGCATATCAATAGATGCTTCAACAGCGAGAGCAAGTTTTCTCAGTATTGGACAGAGTATGGGAAAAAGTGCCAGGTGTGAGTGAAAAAGAAGCGCAAGACGATATTGAACAAGCAATTGCTGAGGTACGCGCAGAAAAAATACGTAATTCGAAAAAATTGTGATTCATATTCTGTTCCTTTATCGCCCTAAACCTGTTATTATACCTACATGCCAAAACTGAATCTAAAATCCACCCACAAACCGATCCGAGACTACTACATCACACTGCAGCAATACGATCAACACAATGTCACCCACGAAGGGGCGGTCAGCAGCCCCTTTGCCTTCTTACTGGATACCTGTGCAAAACAGATAAACGCCACGCTCATCCCGCAATACGCGATGCACACCGCAGCAGAAAACCGCATCGTTATTGACGGGGCGATACTCGACGAATTCAGTCTCCCTTTCGCGTATTGGGAAGCAAAAGATATAGATGACGACCTCCCCAAAGCAGTGGAAGAAAAACGGAAAGCGGGCTACCCACTCGACAACATCCTCTTCCAAAACCCACAACGTGTTATCTTATATCAGAACGGACAGATAGCACTGGATGTGGACATCACAGACCCCGAGCAATTAATTGCGGCACTCCAGCATCTGTTTGCTTACGTCCCACCCGCATTGGATAACTGGCAGACAGCAGTCTCCGATTTCAGATGGCACGTACCCGCCCTCGCGATCAAGTTGAAGGAGCTCATTGAACAACGCCACGAAGCGGATCCAGCGTTCAAGGAGGCGTTTGCCGATTTCTACGAAACCTGCCGCACCTCAATTAATCCAGACCTCTCACAGGAGGCCGTCGAGGAGATGCTGATTCAACATATCCTCACCGAACGTATCTTCCGGACGGTTTTCAATCGATCAGATTTTACAAGCCGAAATATCATTGCCATTGAGATAGAAAAAGTCAGTGCTGCGCTGATGCAGCACGCAATGAGTCGCGATGTATTTCTCAAGCCATTAGATCGGTTTTATATTGCGATTGAGCAGGCGGCAACACTTTGTAGAGACTTCTCTCAAAAACAGCACTTCCTCAACACCTTTTATGAGAAGTTTTTTCAAGGGTTCTCTGGGGATGTCGCAGATACGCACGGCATCGTCTACACACCGCAACCCATCGTCGATTTCATGGTGAATAGCGTGAAACACATCTTGAAAACCGAGTTTGACCGATCGCTCTCCGATACCGGGGTGCATATCATCGACCCGTTTGTGGGAACGGGAAACTTCATCGTCCGGCTTATGCAGAACATTCAAGGCACGGCGTTGGAGGAGAAATATCGCGATGAGTTGCACTGCAACGAGGTGATGCTGCTGCCCTACTACATCGCGAGTCTGAATGTTGAACAAGAATTTTATCAACGGACAGGGACGTATCTGCCATTTGAAGGCATCGCGCTTGCCGATACATTTGAGTTGCTTGAGCAGGAACAAGGTGAACTCTTCACGCGTGAAAACACTAAACGTGCGAAGAGGCAGAAAGCAGCAGATATGTTTGTGGTCATAGGGAATCCTCCCTATAACGCGTGGCAGGTCAATGATAGCGACAACAATAGGAATCGGAAATATCCGACAATGGACACGCGGGTTGCAGATACTTATGCTGCAGATTCCAAGGCAACGCTCAAAAATGCGATCTACGACCCTTATGTAAAGGCGATTCGATGGGCATCTGACCGGATTGGTGAGGACGGCGTTGTTGTTTTTATCACGAACAACGGGTTTCTCGACGGTTTAGCATTTGATGGGATGCGGAAACATCTATCGGAGGATTTCGACACGATTTACGTTCTGGATCTGGGTGGAAACGCCCGTAAGGGGTTAAAAGTCGCTAATGCGAACGTGTTCGGAATCCGAGTCGGTGTGAGCATCAACCTGTTTGTCAAGAATAGACAGAACCCATCGGAAAAATCCAATATCTTTTATCATCGGACCGATGATCTGTGGAACAAAGAAAGGAAGTTTAATTTTCTCGACGAACACCAACACATCGGAAACGTGGAATGGAGTCCGATTGAACCGAACAAACAGTACACATGGTTAACCGAAGGACTCCACGCCGAGTTTGATACCTTTATTCCGATGGGAACGAAAGAGGCAAAGGCGAAAAAAAGTGCTGCGACGAATGTGATTTTCAAAACCTATAGTGCCGGTGTTAAAACAGGTCGCGATGCCTGGGTTTACAACTTCAATAGAGATGCACTTAATGAGAACATTCGGGGAATGATTGGTACTTACAACGCGGAGGTGGATAGGTGGCAGCGTCGAGAGAATCAACGTGTAAATGTCAATGATTTTGTGGTTTATAATGACACGAAAATCAAGTGGGATCGGGAATTACGTCAGCACTTGCAACGCGGTAGACACACCAAATGGGCGGAAAACAGAGTGAGAAATTCACTTTACCGACCGTTCACGAAATCAAATCTATTTTTTGACCGGATTCTGAACAATTGTGTCTACCTGTTTCCGTCCATTTTTCCTGCCCTCGAAACCGAAATCGAGAATGGGATGATAATCGTCAGTGATCACGGTTTCCGGTCAGGTTTTAATACCCTAATGACGAATCTGATTCCCGACCTTCATACACTCGCAGCAAGCGATAGTTTTCAATGTTTCCCCTTCTATACCTACGATGAGGATGGCACAAACCGACAAGAGAATATCACCGATTGGGCATTGTCCGAATTCCGAACCCACTACAACGACGACACTATCACCAAGTGGGACATCTTCTACTACACCTATGGGCTCCTGCACCACCCTGACTATCGCCAGAAATACGAGATGAATCTCAAGCGCGACTTACCGCACATTCCATTTACCGAAGATTTCTGGGTATTTGCTGAGGGGGGTGCGGCGTTAGCGGACCTCCACGTCAACTATGAATCCGCACCGAAGTACGATAGATTAACATACATCGAAACACCTGATATGCAGATTGATTGGCGTGTTGAGAAGATGAAATTGTCCAAAGACAAGACGCAGTTAAAATACAACGACTTTCTGACATTGGCTGACATCCCACCCCAGACGTTTGAATACCGCTTAGGCACGCGCTCTGCGTTGGAATGGGTGGTGGATCAGTATCGTGTGAAGGTGGACAAGCGGAGTGGCATCGTCAACGATCCGAATCGGACAGACCAACCGCGGTACATTGTAGACTTAATTGCGCGTGTTATCACTGTGAGTCTAAAGACGGTGGGAATTATTGAAAATTTGCCCGATTGTAGGAATTAGTTTCTGCTAAGACCTTCGAGGGTTCAATTTAATTTGATTTCATTCAACTTTTAAAGTAGAATAGAAAAAAGACTGTTTCAACGTTAAACAATTTCTATAGCGGATAGGAAACAAACGGTTGTCTATGTTCAGAGCATAAGACTGTGCGTTTAGATATGAGTTCGCCTATGAACCAAAGCGAAAATGACTATGTATCGTTAGTAAGAATCCCACGTAAGTGGTTCAATGTATTTGTCTGGACTTTTTCAAGTTTAGTCATTGCCCATGTTTTAATTGAACTTTTCACCGGTTGGGCTTGGAAAGATTTAGGTGAAACGTTAGTAACACGATCGGCGGTTCTCATGACGTTAATAGTCGGTTGGTTCTTCATTTTAGCACATATCTGGGAGGTTATCATGTTAGGGTATGCAAAACTATTCAAAGACAAAATCCTTGCACAAGGCAGAGCGCAAGGCAGAGCGGAAGGTAAAGCAGAGGTGTATCGCGAGTTGCAAGAAGCGAAAAGAAAAGGCATAACGCTTGAAGAGGTGCTGAAAACACACGATGCGAAAAACGGTAAAAACGAAAATGATGAACCCTCTTCTCCTTCAAAAAACGGGTAACTCTTTTATTTTTAAATTTTACGATAAAAAGTAAGCAGAAAGGTTCAGGTTTTTCTGATTCAGACTGCACGGTGCTCAAGGCGACCAGAGGACGTATGTTGGCATATCGAACAGTGTGCCGATGAGTGCCCAACCGCCCACGAACACATAGTCGCCCATCACAAGTCCTAAGAAGAATGGGATTGCGCGTTGGTGTGCGCGTAAACCGAAGATTGAAACAATAATGACCTTTATCATCCAGCCGATATAGACAGAGAACCAGAAATCTGCAAGACCGCCCCACGTTGCAGCTGTCATCACGTATCCAATCGGATGGAAGGGCCACCAGATAAATTTATGCCGCAGGAAATAGAGTATCCACGTCATCGCTGCACCAATCCCCATGGATTGTGTGCCATCCCAATTTGGACCTGTAGGATTGTTCAGCCACCTTTCTAAACGTCTACCGAAGACCTCCTCCCCAATACCCAGGATGTAACCGTGTACCGCGAATGCTCCTGTCTCGTAAAGGAGATAGAGGAACGCCCAAAATGATGCGAGTGTACCGATGACAATTGCAAACATCATTACCCAGACCAGTCTTCGGCTGTTGATGCCTGCCCGTTCTGCAAGTTTGAATCCTTCTAATTGGTTCGGCATCGGATGCGAAACATTGAGTCGATTGAGCCAGTAGTAGAAGGAGATGATTGTGAGATTCCCGGTCCCAACGAATCGAGCACCAAAAGTGACGACCATCAACCGTGCTGGATCGAGGGCAAGGATTTCGTGTGATGGTGGACCAAATTCGGCGCGCACCCGTGTCACACCGAGTGCCATCAGGGTAAAAATGACAATAAAGCCGAGGACACCACCCAAGGACATACCCGCCTTTATGGAAAATAACGTGAGTCCGATGCCTCCAAGGATTAATCCAGCGACAGCAACTCGGTACGGCATCGGTTCATTTGAATCATCATACGGTTTTTGGGTCCTCAAGCAATTCAGGAAGACATCGCGGAGATGTCTTCGGGTTCCCCACAACGCCAAGATACCGACTGCGAGCCATGCGCCACCTGCTCGCTCTGCAAAATAGAGTTCACCTTCTCCTAACATCCCTGTACGGACGACCCGTTCCGCTTTGCCAAAGATATAGAAGAACCACGCAGACATGGAGATGTCCAGCGGGACAAAAAATGTGAGTCCTATAATAAATGGGTAGATAGATAAAGGTACCCACCCGACGGCGTTCCAGGGCTTGTCCGTGAACAAATGTGTAATAGAATAGGAGCTCAGCTGGATAGAGGGAACTTGAGGAAACAGATGGCTCAAACCTGCGAGCGTTTCAATCCCTGCAGCAACCGAAAAGCCGATCCACATCGTACCGTTTCTGTAAAAACTTTTCCGCCCTTGTGCCATCTGGAGAGGTAACTGGATTATCGGGTATGCCAACTTTTCACGCTCTGTCCATTGAACGCGGATAATGCTATTGAGACATATCAGTGTGAACCAGAGCAGCGCGACGAACCCTGTCCATACGAGGATTGGCACCATCCAACCCCGTAGATGTTTCGGGAGGTAAAAACTCAACCCGCCCTTGAAATAGGCATCCAGGGCATAGTCCTCGGGCACAAACCAAGTCGGGATATAACGCCAAAAGAGAGATGCCCATTCGTTTTCGATAGTGGCGAACCGAAACGGATGGGCAAGGGTGCCAATCAAAAAGGTCATCATTGAGTGTCCTCCAATGGTGGATACCATGACGACCATGATGTAGATAACAAGGAGTTCCTGCGCGGTTAGGGCGGTACGTGGTGAGAGTTTTTTCCAAGCAAGGTTGAAGCCGATGACAGCGAAAAGTGTGAAAACTGCGTTGAAGAAGAGCGAGACGAAGTTAAGAAGAAATTGCGGCTGAATCATCTCAGCCGCATAGGCAAGCCAATAGGCGTTTCCAATAGTAAGGAGTGTCCCAATGAAGAGGGATCGAAGGGTAATTCCAGATGTAAAAGAGTCGTGAGGTCTCGACATTTTATAGTGATATCGAAAAATAAATGCACACTTGTAGCATAGGCTGTTAGCCTGTGCATCAGATAATTTCAGAGTTCACACGACGCTATGAGTGTATAAGTAATTACGGAATCTACTATAAATAGCAGTTGGCTTTCAGTACTCAGCCATCAGCAGAGATAGTTATCTGCTATCGGAACCTATCATCGAATAAGCACGGCTAACATGTTCTGTTGACGAGGCAATTTTCATCTACCGCTTGCTGATGGCTGGCAGCTTCTTTATTTTTTCAAAGTGCCCCACGTTAGTGCAAGTTTGCCGGAAGGTTCGACGGCTAATACTTCATTGTCGAAAATGAGGTCGCCGTAGGCGAGAGCGTCCCATGCACCGCCCGGTGTCCATCCAATCTGATGTTGGCGTCCGCCGCCCTCACAATCGTTCGAGTGGAAACTAAGCCCGATAAGTAAGCCATCTTTTGCTTTAAAGTCTGTCCCTTTCGCGGGATTAGCGAACTGGGGATTCCCGCGCGGCTTTGTTGGATCGATGGCGACTTCATAGATGTAATCATTTCCATTGTTGACGAGCACCCATTCGGTGTTGTCTTTAGATGCGGCAGCGGATAAATCCTTGCCATTCGCGCCGAGCGTCCACTGAACGAGGCTCTCTCGGACCATTCCATTGTCGAAATCAAACATGAATTCGACGCTATCATCTTCCCACCACTTGGTGTTGGCCGGATTGACATCTTGGAGTTTATCGTCGGTAATTTCAACGGCGAAATAGATTCGGGTTGGATCTTGGGCACTCCACGCGACCCTCCCCTGTCCGGTAAAATCACTGGCTTTAGGGACACCGTCCCCAACATCTTTCAGCTCATCAAAAGCGACAATTTCGGCGCGTTTCCATTCACTGAGATCGCCGTCTATCTTGAGGTTCGTGATCTGTTTGGCGACGTACTGTTTATCACGTTTCGCAACCGCTGTGAGGTGTGTCGCGATGAATATTAGCGCGACTGCTATTATCATTCGCTTTTTCATAGGAGACTTCCTTCAAAGATGGTTCGGTTTTTTAATTGGACCTTGCGATTGGGTAAAGAGCCATCAGTATTCCCTACGATGTTGTGCAGATGTATTGAGAGGCGCGTCTGCAGAGCGCGCCTCTGGAAGGGATAACGTTTATCAGCGTGCCTTGAGAGTACCCCACGTCACAGCGAGTTTGCCGTTAGGTTCAACAGCGAGCCCCGTGTCAGATTTGAAGTTCTGGTTGACTTCGGCTTCCTCCAGGACTCTATCGTAGACGCTGAATTCGTCTATGATGCCGGTGAAAACACCGAATTCACCGTCGGCTCTCCCATCTAAACCGATAAACATGTGGATGCTTGCCCATTCATCCTCAGGGAATTGGGCGAGGTTCAGCACCCCCTCAGCCGTGGCTTCGCCATCAACGAAAAATTGCACCTTACTGTCTCCGGGCGTACCCGCGATGGCGATATGGTGCCACTTGTTATCGTCAATGTTATTTCCTACATCTTCGACGTTGCCTACCCAACCAGTATCGAGGTTAAGGACGCTGTTGCGAACCCATAAGGTCTTGGGCCCCTTATCATCGGTGCCGGGACCGCCTGTTTTGGCACAGATTACGCCGGGACCGGAATTATCAGTCTTTATCCATGCCGACCAAGTGAAATCGGCATTAAAATCAAACTCTTCCGGACTGTCGATTTCGACAAAATTAGCCTCGTCTCCGTCGAATTCCAATGCGTCACCGATTTTACCAGCGACTTTTTTAGGGCTGCCGTTGATGGTTCCATCGTAATTGCCGGTTCCGTCTTTAACCGTCTTTCCATCAAGGTTGTTCGCATCGAAACTCCAATAACTGACCAGTCCATCTTCGACGATTTGAGCAGAGAGGCTGGTTGCCATTAAACTAATTGCGAGAATTAGTAGCAAAAGATTAACTTTTTGGAGCATAAGTGCTCTCCTTTCATTCGTTTATGTATGAGAACGAGCAAGCGATACCTTACATGTAGGTATTTCTATCCTCTAAAAATTTTCCTGAGAATCAGAAACGCGCCGCCAACGACGATAATGAACAAGGCGACGGAAAATACGAAGACGAAAATTGCTTGCAAAATTTGGAAGAGAATCAGGATACACGCAACAAAAATGACGATCCCGAATATGACGAGTAAAATCGTTCCCATACGTTAATGTATATGTGGAATATTATATTAGATTCCGTAATTATTTATACATTTGTAGCGGCGTGTGGACTCTGAAGTTATATGTATCTGATGGCACAGCCTAACAGGCTATGCTACACGTGTAAATTTATTTTCGGATTCTACTATAATCCACGTTGTGAACGGTTATCAGTTGTAAGGAGCAAGTTTTGGTCGCGATTTTAGAGATGTCGTCCTATAAGCAACCTTTTGCGCCCGACAACTTTGACCATCAACTCGTACATTGATAAAAGCGTTAAGGCACAAGTTGATGGTTAAAACTGATGACTATATTAGTAGGTCGATTTGAGTTTTCCCCAAACGGTTGAGAGTTTGCCAGTCGCCTGAACAGCAAGGATCTCATCAGGGGTGCATTCGTCAGCCGTCTCGCAAATTGCCCAATTGTCAAATGATACAATGGTCAGTGCAGGTGCGCCTCTGCTTGAACCACCGTTGAGTCCGACTTGTCCGCTCTCAGGTCTGACGTTTCCGAAGTCAAGTTTACTATCAAGAAGCCAGTCTTTAGGTTCCTCTTTGCCTTCCTCCCAGATTTTACCGGTAAACCCTTTGTCGGATATCTCTGCCTTCATCCAGTACCATGTACCGAGTTCTACCTCTCCGAAAGGGGGTTCGGTGTCATTCTGTTTCCAGGCAAGATGGTCATTGAGGAACTCCATGTTGTTGAGAAAATGGTGAATCAGGAAGGCGTAACCGGAGGCATCTCCCGGATCTAGACGGAATCCGAGTCCACACCGGGCAAGGTCACCATCTCCCCAATCATCTACGCGAATCATCACTAAGCCAGTATGTGGTTCCGGGAAACCGCCGTCTAAGACAAGGTAGGTGTGGTCGCCCGGAGCTTCATGGGTTTGACTGATAACGCCGCCCTCTTCTACCCAATCGCCATCATGGTTCTTGAATTCATATTTGCCATCAATTTTTCCATCTTCGAAATCGTCGAGGTATAAAACTTCGCCAAAACTGGTGGAAATCCATACGAAAATAGCAGTACACACCAGCGTGGAGAAGAGAGATTTGGGGGTTGATAAACTCTTAACAATGTTCATTAGAGCAAGTCTCCTTCAAAATAATTCTTTGTTGATCTCATTTTACATAAGTTTCTGTTACAATATTTTAGACAAATATACACCGTTTTTGTTTGAAAAGACAAAGGATTTTGGCGATCTGTGGTGCCCTGTTCCTACAATTCTTGTTTGTTTTTTATCAGGTGAGAACTTGGGAGGACTTAATATCGAATAAACGGATATCGTCCATGCGGACCTACTATCTTTATGGCGTTGAGCGTCTTTTGCCACCATCCATATAAAGCGAGCTTCCAAACATATAGGAGCAAGCTTCAGAGGCTAAGAACGTTACGACGTTCGCGACCTCTTCCGGTTCTGCAATACGTCCAGCAGGTAGTTCTTGTCCGAGTTCCTGTAATACTGTCTCGACATCGCGTCCCTCACGCTCGGCTTTTGCACCTTGCTGCGTGCGTGCTCGACTAGTGTTCGTCAATCCCGGACAAACAGTATTTACCAAAATGCCGGCACCGGCAACAGCGTCGGAGAGTGCACGCGTAATATTAAGGATGGTGATATTAGCAGCCCCTGTGGGTATATTGCTACGAGTGGGACTTGTACCAGCTGAACCTGCGATGTTGATGATTCGTCCCCACCGGTTTTCTTTCATGTACGGGATAACCAATTGAGACATCCGAAGGTAACTATAGGTTTTCAATGAGAGTGCCTCATCAATGAGATGTGGGGACAGTTCCAAAATATCGGCATTCCGCGCGGCCCCGACATTGTTGACGAGGATATCGACACCACCAAAGCGATCAACTGTCTCCCGCACCACCTTCTCACAATTCGCGGGTATATTTAGATCACCTGCGACAGCATGTCCTTCGGATCCTGCCTGTTCAATTTCCGCGAGCGTTTGATTGAGTGTATCGTGTGTGCGGGCAGCAATACAGATGCGAACACCCTCTCGTGCTAATACCAGGGCACACTGTTTACCGATACCGCGGCTACCACCGGTAACGATTGCGCGTTTTCCACTCAATCCTAAGTCCATATATCGTGCGTCCTTTACGGTGTTTCTGGTTTCCTAATGGATTACGGGAATCTACTGGATTGCTTTCAAACTTCCCCATGTGATGGTAAGTTTGTCACGTGATTCGACGGCGAGGCTTGAACCGCCTTTATCAAACACCTCTACGTCGTCGATGAGGGTTTCAGATTTCCACTCTCGGATGCCGAATCCGCCTTTTGGATAGGGAACTTTACCGTATTCGGTAATCTGTTTGCCATCGAGTGAGACAGTGAGTTTTTTATCCGCTACAGTGACCGAAAGCTCATGCCATTCGTCGAGTTCGATGTTGATGTCTGTCTTGGCGACGATCGGCCAACCGCCACCCCGTTCAAAGACATTGAGAATGTTTTCTCGCGGATCTCCACAACACAACCGTTTTCTCGCTGGTTCAACAAGCATATATTCGGTTGCCAACTGTGCGCGCACAATCAGACCGAATGCGGCAAATTCCGCTGTTTCACCAACGATATTGAATTTTGCTCGCAGTGTGTAATCCGTCAGATCCTCGAATCCTTCAAGAAAAAGAACATCAGCATCGGTTTGATCGTTCCTTGTGTCAAAGACGAGGACGGTATTGTTCGGATTGCCCGGATCTTCCTCAATTTTTATGGCTGGCACATCGGGCCATTTGATGTCAGTGTTTCCCTCAAAATCATCAAAAAACAGAGTTTCTGCCGTTGCCTTTCCAAATAGCAGAAGAATAATCCAAAAACTAACAACACACAGTCTTTGGATTCTCATTTTGAGTTCTCCTTCAGGGTATAACTAACGGGGAGATGCCCATCTCAGTCTGGCGGGCATCCCATTTTTTATACACTGTATCCAAGTTGCCAATTATGTAGCATAGGCTGTTAGCCTGTGCATCTTCGCTCCGAAAATGACAGGGAATACCCCCAATTTTTCGCAAAATGAAGGATTCTCGGTAAAAACGGGTGTTCGTGGATATGAAACCATATAGGTAGCAACTTGGGTTACACTGTGTATGCACACCTTTCGATGTGTATCTATTGGGAGGATTTGAGTGAACCCCAAGTCGTCGCTATTTTCCCAGCGGCTTCAACGGCTAACGCGCCTTCTATACCCTCACCGAGTTTTGCTACGTCATCATCAGAGAGTACTGTGTCGAAGATAACAACTTCGTCAATGATACCGTTCCACTGACAACGTTTGCCACAGCCCGGATCCGCGCCGATATAGACCTCTTCGGGAGATGCCCACGGCGGGCCTTTTGCATCTTCGGAGTTCTGTAGTTTGCCGTTGACGTAGACATGGAGTTGGGAGCCATCCCATGTGCCGACGAGATGTATCCATTCTTTGGAAGAGAGTTCATCACCGAGGACTTCAAGTTTCCCTCCACCGTTGGCGGCACGGATATGGAACGCTGCCTGCGTGCTATTTTGTCCGTTTTCGTGTGCACCCGTTCCGAGTAGGTACTGGGACCACGTTGAACATCCAAGCCCTTTCCATATTACACATTTTCCGGTTGGATCCTCTGCCGCGTAGACCCAAGAGTGGATTGAGAATCCTTTAGATTCCTTGAAATCCAAGGCGGCTAACGTTTTATCTTCACCCTTGGTGCCGAGTTTGACCCAAGTGTCTGCACCATTAAATTCTAATCCGCCGCCAAATTTGCCTTTCGCCCATTTCAGGTCGCCGACAAATTCACCATCAGTTCCGTTACCGGAAAGATCTTTTACAACTTTACCTTTACCTTCTTCAAAGGTCCACATCCCCGCAATGTCGCCTTCATCAAACGCAGCGTAGCTTGTAACCATCGCTGCCAAACTCAAGGCAATAACAGCAATTGCGGTGATTGTATAATTCAGATAGCGTTTTGCCAAAAACATATTCCTTTCCCTTTTGAGAACGATTCTATGATCGTTTCTCCGTTATTTTTTCAGACTGCCCCATGTGACAGCCAATTTCTCTTTCGCGTCTACGGCGAGAGTCGTCTCGAAACCGTCATCCATAACCGCTTGCACGTCATCTTCTTCGAGAAAAGCGTTGAAGATGATGAACTCATCTAACAGCCCTTCCCATTGCCGGGATTGATTCCAGTCACCAATTCGGGCAGGATCGAGCACACCGGGGTTTCCGCCCCAATCGTTCTCAATATCAAGTTTGCCGTTGACGTAAAAACGGATTTTCTTTTGCTTTGCACTATAAGCGGTTGCGATGTGAACCCATTTATCCATCTGATCACCTGCCAACATGTAGTTCGCAAAAGTATCGTTCCCACCTGGGTTGCTGTGGATGGAGAACTCGACTTTATTATTCGGGTGCATCTGGTAATGGATGTCCCCTGCTTTCCAACCGTTGACGTTGAAAAAAACACGCCATGCTCCCTCACGTCCAGTGGATTTGACCCAGTGCGTGAAGGTAATTTCTTCAAATTCGCCAAGCCGTTTCGGGATTTCGATCCAGTCGCTTGAGCCGTTCAATTCGATCGCGTCTCCGAATTTTCCGCCGACAAATTTCCCACCTTTTACTTCGCCATCAAACCCGTTTCCGGACATATCTTCGGCATCGCCCTCAAACAGCCATGCTGCCGCAATCATATCTTCAGTGATTTCTGCAGAACTGAGCATACTACTCCCCAGTATGAGCAGTGCACTGAGGGTAACTTTGATAATTCTTGAATTTAACAAAACAACCTCCTATATGTTGCCAAAAAAACCGATATACCTTAGATATTTCCGATTCTTTTAAGGCACTTCTTATTCTGTGTTCACTTTAATTATAACATAAAAAAACGTGGAGATACAACCTATTCTTAAGACTGGAAATCTTGGTGGGAGGATTAAAGGAATCTTTCTTTGTGTGGACTGCCTTCCCACTGGACACGCCACATCTGCCATGATGTGGGACACTGCTTGCTCTCGCTCTCGCGAGCTGGGCAGGCGATCGCTTCGTGCCAGAGTCCGTTGAGCAAGGTGCCGGTGCGACTGAACCGAAAATCTGTCGACCAGCGGATGCAGTCGCTGTGATTGACTAACGATCGATGGAAGACCAGATTGTTAAAGACGAGCAGGTCGCCCTTCTGCATCTCTAAGGTATCGATGTCGGTATCAGATGAGGTGGGAGAGAGAACCGGAACGGCAAACGTCTCACCGGGCACGCGATGATAGGTTTGTAAGCCTAACTTGTGACTTCCAGGTAGGAATTGTAGGGGACCGTTCTCCAATTTAACATCGACGAGCGGGAGCCAAACGGTCAAGTGTGTATCGTTTTCGGTCTCCGGCATATATGCGCTGTCTTGATGCCACGGGAGGGTCGTGAGTTTTTCGTTGGGGAGTTTCGGACGCACCCAAAAATCGCCGTTGAATTGAATATCACTTCCGATAAGGGACTCCAAGATGTCTAACACCTTCGGATGGGTTATCAAATTAAAGAGTGCCTCACTGAAAACAAGTGTATGCCAGCCAAATACCTCGTTTTCTCTGCCGCACGCCTTTAGCACAGTGTGCCAACGACGTTCAAAAGGCATCTCTTCATAGACATCCGAGATGACCCCTGCCTTATAGAGTTCGGTGGCACGCGTGCTAACGACTTCGGAGACAACAGCGATGAACGGGGCAAGATCCGATTCAGATAGTGCCGATTGAACAACAAGATAACCTTGCTCTGCAAATTTTTCAAGATTCGTTTCCATCATTCTTAATGAAGTGCTTTTATTGCTCCCCAAGTCGTTGTTAGTTTTCGTGCGGGTTTCACAGGGAGGGGATCCATGGAATCCTCAACAGAGATAGCTTTGTTCCAGAATGCTACTTCGTCAACGGCACCACCAAAATGGTTCTGACCGTTCCGACTACCGATAGTGAAGGGTAATCCTTCGGTGATGTGAACGGCATCAGCACCCGGCATTTCGCCTTCTAATTTTCCATCAACGTAAGCCTTCACGGATTTACCGTCGTATGAACCGAAGATGTGGTACCATTTTCCAATTTCCATTTTAACATTGCCCACACAACAGACGAGGTTGTTGCCGGGACCGGTAGAAACTTCAAAAGAGAGTGTCGCATCAGGTTCGATGAAGAAACCGTAACTCCAGTTGAGGTGAATACCCTTCTCAGCAACGGCAACCCATGAACCGAGTTTGAGTGGCTGAATCCACGCCGCCATAGACAACGTTTCGAGTTCAGAAATTGTGGGCGCGTCGGGGATCTCGACGTAGTCGGTACTGCCGTTGAACGCTAACGCTTCGCCGAATTTCCCTGCTACTACTTTTGGATTCCCGTGGATATTGCCATCGTGACCGTTTCCGGTTAAGTCATCCACACCATCTGCCTTGTCAAATGACCAGTAGGCTACTAATTCAGCGTTTGCTGTGAGATTGACGATGCCAAACAAGAGAAACATGAGACACACAATTTTGGCAAGCGACACGGTTGTACCTCCATTTAAGCGACAGTATGGCGAGACACAAGCCTCGCCTTCCCGTGAAACAGACATTTGAATATGCACTTACAAAATGCGTCGCAGGTTGCGAAGAACGACAAAGTCTGCCCTATAGCTGATATCTCAATTTATCCATGAGCCCATCTGGTGGATCAAAGGGGAGTTCGATCACTTCGTTTGTGATGCCGCTGTAGTAAATTCCCAAAAGTAGGTTGAACTCCGCGAGCGATTGTTCGAGATGGGTGGGATGGACCTTGCTTTCATCGTCCAGCCAATCAAAAACAGCTTCGGTAAGGTTCCCCTGTGCGGCGACATCCTGTTCTCCGTAGTTAAGGGGACCCCCTTCATAACCGTTTTCTGGGGTTGAACGTTCCCAACTACTGAATCGCCAATGCACGAAACCCTTCATTCCAACGACAAAAACGCGTTTGTGAAAAAAGACAACTGGATCGTCAGATGCGGTCGGTGCGATGGCTGTCCCGAATGCCACAGAGACATGAAGTCCGTTCTCGTACTGGACGCGCGCGCTCGCAAATTGCGGGGAGGGTTGTGCTGAATCTAAGTGTTCGGCACCAGATATCTGTCCCAGAACTCGGACTGGACGCGAGTTGTCAATATAAGAGGACACCAACTGCAGCACATGCGGCCCCTGATCTACCGGTGTGCTGCGTGCGCTGGCATCAATGAACTTGATTTCGCCGATGCGACCTTCTGCGACATCCCGTTTCAATTCCAGATTTTGTGGATGGAAATTGAGTTGTGTATTGACGACAAACTTCGTTTGCGTTTCCTTGGAGAGACCTGCGATCTGTTTCCAGTCCTCGCTTTCAACCGCAATCGGTTTCTCCACAATTGCTGCAGGCACACCCGCATCCGAGGCTTGTTTCATCAATGGATAGCGGATCCGTTCATTGCTACCCCGCAGCACAGGGGCCGTGACGATATGGAGGACATCGGGCTTCTCTTTTTCAAGCATCTCGTCCAAGTCGGTGTAACGGGAGGAGATGTCGAAGTCGTCTCCGAATTTGTTGAGCAACTCTGTGTTCATATCGCAGATTGCGGCAAGTCTACCATTTTTAACGAAGCGATAGGCATCTGCGTGAGCGCGTGCGCGTCCGCCGCATCCTAACATCGCTGTTTTATACATAAAGGGTCTCCTTTAAATAAATCAATAATATTTCTGTATCAAGCCAGAATACTAAGCTCACTTTTTATAATTTTTCTCTGAGTACATCAATCAAACCATCAGGGGGTTCAAACGGAAGATCAATCATCTGGTTTGTTACGCCGCTGTAGTAAATGCCAAGAAGAAGATTGAACTCTGCAAGAGATTGCTTGAGATGCGTCGGATGCACGTTATTTTCATCGTCCAGCCAATCAAAAACAGCCTCGGTCAGGTTGCCTTGTGCGACGACATCCTGTTCGCCATAGTCGAGGGGTCCACTCTCGTAACCCCCCTCAGGTGTTGCGCGTTCCCAACTGCTGAACCGCCAATGCACGAACCCCTTCGTTCCGACGACAAAGACGCGTTTGTGGGTGTGATTACCCGCATCTGGCTCTTTCGGTACTCGCTGTCCTACACCTGTTCCGAATGCGAGAGAGACATGAAGTCCGTTTTCATAGAGTGCCTGAGCAGCAGCGTGCATAGGGGAGGGCTGAGTAGAATCCAAATCCTGAGCCCCTGAAACCTGTCCGAGCACCCGCACCGGACGGGAGTTGTCGACATAGGAAGAGACGAGTTGCAATACGTGGGGAGCTTGGTCAACTGGCGTACTCCGAGCACTGGCATCAATGAATTTAATCTCACCGATGCGACCTTCTGCGACATCCCGTTTCAATTCCAAGTTTTTCGGATGGAAGTTAAGTTGTGTATTGACAACAAATTTCGTCTGTGTTTCCTCTGCTAACCCCGCGAGCTGCTTCCAATCCTCGCTTTCAACCGCAATCGGTTTTTCGACGATTGCCGCTGGCACACCGGCATCCGAGGCTTGTTTCATCAATGGATAGCGGATCCGCTCATTGCTACCCCGCAGCACGGGTGCCGTGACGATGTGGAGGACATCGGGCTTCTCTTTTTCAAGCATCTCATCCAAGTCGGTGTAACGTGAAGAGATACCGAAATCCTCACCGAAACTGGTGAGCAATTCTTCATTCATATCGCAGATTGCGGCGATTTTCCCGTTTTTGACGAAACGATACGCATCTGCATGGGCACGTGCGCGTCCGCCGCACCCTAAGAACGCTGTTTTATACATGGAAAAAATTCTCCTCTAAACATTCCGTGTGAATTCGGGTTGGGTTTATAATTTTTCCCGGAGTGTGTCCATTAATCCATCAGGGGGTTCAAAAGGAAGATCGATAATCTCATTCGTGATTCCACTGTAGTAGATACCAAGGAGCAGATTGAACTCTGCAAGGGACTGTTTGAGATGCGTCGGATGCACGTTATTTTCATCATCAAGCCAGTCAAAAACAGCCTCAGTCAGGTTGCCTTGCGCGGCGATGTCCTGTTCTCCGTAGTTGAGCGGACCGCCTTCATAACCGCCTTCAGGTGTTGCGCGTTCCCAACTACTGAACCGCCAATGCACGAAACCCTTTGTTCCCACAACAAAGACACGTTTATGAGCAACGGTGCTCTCGCTATCTGATGCCAGCGTCCCCATACCGGTCCCAAAGGCAACAGAGACGTGCAAACCATTTTCATACAAAACATGCCCAGCGGCATGCATGGGAGAAGGTTGCGCCGAATCTAACTGTTCTTTCCCTGAAATCTGTCCAAGCACACGTACCGGACGCGAGTTGTCTATGTAGGAGGACACCAACTGTAGCACGTGCGGTGCTTGGTCAACTGGCGTACTCCGAGCACTGGCATCAATGAATTTAATCTCACCAATACGACCTGCCGCGACATCCGCTTTTAATTCAAGATTTTTGGGATGGAAGTTGAGTTGTGTGTTCACAACGAACTTCGTTTGCGTTTCCTCTGCTAACCCCGCGATCTGTTTCCAGTCCTCGCTTTCAACCGCAATCGGTTTTTCGACGATCGCCGCTGGCACACCCGCATCCGAGGCTTGTTTCATCAGTGGATACCGAATCCGTTGATTCGTGCCGCGAAGGACAGGGGCAGTGACGATGTGGAGGACATCGGGCTTCTCTTTTTCAAGCATCTCGTTCAAGTCGGTGTAGCGTGAAGAGATGTCGAAGTCGTCTCCAAAATTGTTGAGTAGTTCTTTATTCATATCGCAAATTGCGGCGATCTTACCGCGCGTGACGGAGCGATACGCACTCGCGTGTGCACGGGCACGACCTCCGCACCCTAAGAACGCAGTTTTATACATGAAACTGTCTCCTCTCATATTAACCCAAGTTGTCAGTTTGTAGCATAACCTGTTAGGTTGTGCATTTTAAGCACGCCAGTTAACAACCTATGCTGCGAATTAAGCACGCAGGAGACCTACGGTTTCCTACGCTACGAAATGCCTCCGAATTCAGTGAAAAATGGGACGGGATGCCTAAAATCTTGTCAGTAGTAACTTGTGTTAATATTCACAATAGCACGCCAGCAGCGTACCAGAATATAGAATAGGACAAGGCACGAAAACCTTGACCCATCCAATACAAATATATCCCAAATTACAGTTTCTCTCGGAGCATATCCATTAAGCCATCGGGTGGCTCAAACGGTAGTTCGATAATCTCGTTAGTGATTCCGCTGTAGTACATCCCTAAAATGATGTTAAACTCGACGAGCGATTGCTTGAGGTGCGTCGGATGCACATTGTTCGCATCGTCTAACCAATCAAAAACGGCTTCGGTGAAGTTGCCTTGCGCGACGACATCTTGTTCACTATAGTTAAGCGAACCGCTCTCATACCCACCGTCCAACGTTGCGCGTTCCCAACTGCTGAACCGCCAATGCACGAAGCCCTTCGTTCCAGCAACAAAAACACGTTTGTGGCCGTAGATACCCGGGTCATCAGATGCCTTTTGTGCCAGTTCTGTTCCAAATGCCAGAGAGACGTGGACACCGTTCTCATACAGAACATGCCCCACAGTATGCTGCGGAGAGGGATGTCCCCCAGGAGCAAAATTTAAATTCTCGCTTCCAGAGATTTGTCCAAACACACGTACCGGACGCGAGTTGTCTATGTAGGAGGACACCAACTGTAGCACATGTCCTCCCTGTTCGGCGGGTCTACTCCGCGCACTCGCATCGATAAATCTGATGTCACCGATCCGTCCTTCTACGACATCTTTTTTTAACTCCAGATTTTTCGGATGGAAGTCGAGTTGTGTGTTGACGACAAATTTCGTTTTCGTCTCTGCTGCTAACCCGGCAATCTGATTCCAATCCTCGCCTTCAACGGCAATCGGTTTCTCAATAATCGCCGCAGGAACGCCGTGGTCGGATACCTGCTTCATCAAGGGATAACGGATACGTTCGTTGCTATTCGGGATCACAGGGCTTGTGACGATGTGGAGGACATCAGGTTTCTCTTTTTCAATCATCTCGTCCAAGTCGGTGTAACGCGAAGAGATATCGAAGTCATCCCCGAATTTGTTGAGTCGTTCTTCGTTCATATCGCAGATTGCGGCAAGTCTACCGCGTTTGACGAAGCGGTAAGCATCTGCATGCCCACGGGCGCGACCCCCGCAGCCTAACATTGCTGTTTTATACATGGGGAATGTCTCCTAAGAGTCCATGATGGGATAGGCTATAGAGAAACAACAAATTGTATCAGATTAACAACAACAGAAATTTTTGTCAAACGGTATTTCAGGGATTGCTACTCCGAGGAGATGTAGACTTTTTCACCGCTCTTGGCACTATCATAGAGAGCATCTAAGATTTGCATGAAGATATACGCATCCGGTGCAGCGACATCTGGTGCAACCTCACCTGCTATCGCCAGGGCGAAGTGGTTAAGTTCGTAGTAGAAGACATGCACCTCTTCAGGCAACTCACCGTGATCAATTTCAAGTGGTTCATCAACAGTTTCTCGAACGAATTCACCATCTTTAAATCTCGCGATGCCGCCGTTTGTGATTGCACCGGTGGTGCCGTAGAGTTCAACGACGCTGGCGGAGTCAGAGTGGCTCATCCGAGAACAATCGATCTGGATAGTTTTCCCACCCTCACATCCGAGAATACCCGTGAAATAATCTTCTGCCGGTCCCTCTGGTCCATCGTACTGGGGGTAAAGAACATGCTTCGCAGCGAACGCCCACTCCGGTTTTGGACATCCCATCCACCACCAAGTGAGGTTCAGTTCGTGTGAATAGTGTTGTCCTAACGAGCCGCCTTTCTGCCCATAGACGTGTAGCCATCGACTGTTGACATCAAATTCTGGAATGAAGTTGTATTTCCCGAAGACGCGACCGTGATATAGGTCACCGATCGCTCCGTTCAGCACAGCGCGCCGAATCTGTCGGTTGTTCGGGAAGTGGCGCATAAAGTAGCAGAATTGCAGTGTTTTCCCTGCTTGTTGTGCGGCTCTCTCCATCTCTAATATTTCGGGTGCGCGGAGTGCGTGCGGTTTTTGCACTAAAACGTGCTTACCAGCATTGAGCGTATCCAGAACCTGTTGGAGTCTGCCATCGGGGGATGTCGCGAGATAAACGGCTTCAACATTGGGGTTGTCAAGAAGTTCGCGATAGTCAGCATAACGGTGTGGTACTGCGTTGTCATCACCCGCCTGTGCCCGACGGATTGGATCGCGTTCCGCGATTGCCATAACGTTTAGCCGAGAGGTCGCATTGGCAGCTTCGATAGCTCGGCAGCCTGCCCACCCACACCCAACGACTCCGGTTTGAATAAGTTGATCCGCCATGAGTTTTACCTCCAGTCCGCCTTTGGAACAACAAAAAATACGATACTAAAATAGTTGCGGTAACTCTGAGACGCTATCAAACACCCATGTCGGTTTCGCAGTTATGTTTTCCAAATGATCGGGTTTAAATTTCCCAGTCTTCACAAGGACACTCCGCATTTTCATTCTTTCCGCCCCGACGATGTCAGTGGTAATATCATCGCCCACCACGACTGCGTCCTTTGGAGCGAGGTGAAGATGATTGAGCGCAGTTTTGAAGAACGTCTCACTCGGTTTGCCCATGATTGTCGCTGTTTTGCCTGCAGCAGCCTCCAGAAGCGTCACGAATGCCCCGCAGTCCAAGCGTATCCCTTCAGAAGAGAACCAGTAGAGCCCCTTCTGTAAAGCGATGAGTTCCGCCCCATCCATCAGCAGGCGAAAAGCATGATTTAAAGCGTAAAAGTCAAATCCTTCACCGTAGTCCCCAACTATGACAAAATCGGGAGCATCGTTGTTGATGGGAATCTCCTTGAAAAACGCTTTGACAGCATCATCGACCATAAAGTGGCAACTTATCTCGCTCTGTGCCCGCAAGTAGAGGAGACACGCGTAAGTCGCATTAAAAATCTCATCTTCGTAGATGTCAAATCCGAATTCTTGCATCTGCGCGTGTAGCATTTTTGGTGTTTTAGCAGTCGTGTTTGTCAGAAATCGGAGTTGATACTTCTCCTGGCGTAGATAGTTGACGGTTTCGATTGCCCCTGGGCAAGGTTCTCCTTTAAAATAGAGCGTCCCGTCCATGTCAATCAAAAAAGCCTTCGGGCGCGTTGTGTTTGGTTGTTTCGTATCTGTCATGTGTTACGGCTCTATAACCTTATAGTGTTCCACTTGTCCGTCACGGATTGTTTGAATTGTGAGGCTTTTAACAGGGTGACGATTTTCGCTATAATGTGAGATGGTTGTAGCACCTTTGTAACCGCTGACTGCCGTGAATGCATCACGAACCGCGACACTGTCAAGTGCCCCTGCATTCTCTATTGCGCGTGCTAAGAGTCGCATCGCATCGTAACCCGACGCGGCAATGCCATCCGGGGGACTCTCGAACAGTGCCGTGTAACTTCCTACAAATTCTTGAACGTCCACGTCCTGTGTGGCTACAGAGAAATTTGTCGGGTAATAACTGCCATCCAATACAGTGTTATCATCTAAGATGCTAAGGAAACGTTCCCGATCGTCCCATGCACTGCCGCCGAGAAAAGTCGCTGTGATGCCGATCTGGCGAGCTTCCTTTATCAACAGTGGAACTTCTGGTTGAAAACCCGGGCAGAAGATAACGTCAGGGGAGACCGCTTGAATCTCTGTAAGGAGTTCAGGAAACGTGGTAACACCGACGGAATAGGCACCGCTGTGGACAATTTCCCCACCGATTTCTTTAAAGGCTGCCTCAAATGCCTGTACGAGATCGGTGGAATAAACATCGCCTTCCTCGTAAATTGTCGCTGCTGTTGCGGCACCAAGTTCGTCAGGGTTTATTGCGAAACTTGCCATCACTTCCCCCTGGAATGGGTTAGGGACGGTGATTAAAAAGACGTAATCGCCTGCTGCTGGCACATTTGCACCGCTGGAGCCGGGAAGCATGAGACGCTGTGCTTGTTGTGCGATCGGACCGACTTCAACAGAATTCGTGGAGTAAATGGGACCGAGGAGTGCAAAGACATTCTCTATCTCAATAAGTTCTCTCGCAGCACTGATACTCGCCTCTGGTGTTGGTGGTTCGCTTGCGATAGGTTGGTTGTTTCGACTGATGAATTCTACTTGCATACCGAGCACGCCGCCTTTTTCGTTAATCTGAGCACGGGCGGTTTCAGCACCTTGACTGAAAGTGGTAAAAGTGTTTGATGGCTGAATCACGCCTATTTTTAATGTTCCTTCGGTCGAAATGGTGGTCGCGTCGGGCTGAACCACATGGCTCATACGTTCACACCCGAATAGGTAAATACTTAGAAGGACAGATAAAATGATCGAGGGTAAAATGAGAATTCTTGCACGCATAATCTGTCGTTTCTCCTTCACAACAGTAAAATAGAAAATATTTGAAAAATATTTAGGTTTATGGTAACCTCTTACCCAGCAGAATAATAACAGACACCACCGATTTTGTCAAGTTTGGGAATATATCCTTTTGAGAACGTGAGCAAAAGCGCGTCGCCTGCAACAACGGCGCAGGCGACTCTCACGCGAAAACCTTCAAGATCCAAGTTGCCGTTACTGCTCCGCAAGGAAAATCAAAAAATGGAACTCGGTTTTTTCACAATGCCTTTGCATCCACCCGGTAGCGACACCACCAAAACGCTTGATCATGATATTGAGCAGATGGTAATACTGGACGAGTTGGGCTATAAAGAAGCTTATGTTGGTGAGCATTTTACATTTACGTGGGAAAATATTCCATCTCCGGATCTTTTTATCGCAAAAGCGGCTGCGATGACAGAGAACATCGTCTTCGGTACAGGGATTACTTGTATGCCGATACACAATCCTGCCGTTGTCGCCCATCGCATCGCGCAACTTGATCATCAAACACACGGACGCCTTAATTGGGGGGTCGGTTCCAGTTCCACGCCGAGCGACGCAGAGATGTTCATGGCAGACGGGGATAGACGGCAGTCAACTCGAGAAGGAATTGAAGCTGTCCTGAAGATTTGGACGGACCCAGAACCCGGACACTACAAGAGCGATTTCTGGGAATTTAAAATTCCCGAAGACCGTCCGAACATTGTCAGCATGCACATGAAACCTTATCAGAAACCGCATCCCCCGATTGCGATGGCGGGGTCGTCACCGAAATCCGACACACTCGTTCTTGCTGGCGAGCGCGGCTGGATTCCGATGAGTATTAACCTTGCACATATCCCTACCATCAAGACGCATTGGGATGCTGTTGAAGAGGGAGCGGAAAAAGTTGGTTTATCGCCGTCCCGTTCGACGTGGCGTATCGCCCGCGAAGTCTACGTTGCGGATACCACCGAACAGGCGCGGAAAGAGGCACTTGAAGGGACGCTCGGACGTGACTTTAGAGATTATTGGTTTAATTTGTTCAGCCCGGGGAACTTCAAACCGGATCCGGATATGGACGACGCAGACATGCGCCTTGAGCATTTATTAGATACCTTGTGGATTGTTGGCAGCCCCGACCATGTTGCCAATCGGTTGCGTGAAATCTATGAGGAAGTTGGGGGCTTTGGTATGCTGCTCGCCATGGGACATGAGTGGGAACCGAAGGAACAGTGGTTGAACTCTATGACACTCCTTAAGAATGAGGTGATGCCGCAACTGGCGGATCTGACGTAGGGATCGGGCAACACGAAGGGTGATTTCCTCTCGTATCAGTGTTCAATCAGGAGGCTTCTTATGACGATCCTCATGGCAGGTGCTGCTGAAACTGTTATTACCTCCATTAAGGACAGACCCGCGATTTACGCTGAGTTGTATGCTCGCGTCTTGGTGCTCGCCGATGATGAGAAACAACTCGCCATTGTCACAGCGGACTATGGGCAATTCTCACTCCAGTATAACAGAGTACTGCTTGCAGCGATTCAGGGTACCACGGGCATACCGCCAGAGCAAGTCGTCATTAACTGTAGCCATACGCATAACGCTCCGGGTGTTGATGGACGGGAGATGAGTGAAGAATCTGAGGCGTGGTTGGCGACCTGTCTTGCCGAATTGGTAAAAAATGCGGTAGATGCGCTTGAACCTGCGTCATTGCGCGTCGGACGTGCTCCCGTCCAAATCGGCTACAACCGTCGCATCATGAATGACGAGGGCTATATTACGATGGCACCTAATCCGGAAGGTCCGGTTGTGCCGTGGGTTGACGTTTTAGGGGCTTACGATACCAATGGGGATATCATCGCGGTGCTGTTCTCTCATGCCGCTCACCCGGTGATTGTCCACTGGTCGAGCGAGGAGATAGGTGCTGATTTCCCCGGCTATGCTGTTGAACATCTGCGCAATTTCTTGGACTTGAAGCCGAAAAGCATTTTATTATTTGCGCAAGGTTGCGCGGCAGATATCAACGGGTATCCCTTACGAGGTGGTTTCGATGCCTGCGATGTCGCCGGATTCACACTCGCGTTTGCGACACACCAAGCGTTAAAGAACGCGAAGGAGATCCCCGCAGCACCCCTTAAAGCGTTTTCTAAACTCGTCAATTTGCCGTTCCGAGATCCGCCATCGGTTGCGGAGTGTGAGCAGTTAATTGAAGAATTTCCCGAGGATGAACGCTATGTCGCTTTATTAGAAGTCGCGAAAAGTGGCGAAAAGCGTACCTTACCCTTCCCAATAAGTGCCTTTGCAGTCGGCGATGCTCTCTGTTTCCTGTCTGTCTCGCATGAGCTCTTTTCGGAATATCAACTCTTTGTTGACGAAACGTCGCCGTTCTCGCACACATTCGTTTTTGGTTACACGAATGGCAGTGAGGTTTATATTGCGACCAGAGCCGCTTACGAGTTAGGTCTGAAGGCAGGTTATGAAGCGGGCCCTCGGAACCATGCGCTCAGCGGTCCGTATCGGTTAGCGTTAGTACCGGCAGTTGAAGAACAGATTTGTGAAGAAATAACGGATCTGTTGTGTAGCGTAAAAGAAATGTAGGCATTGAAATGGATCCCTGCGAGATTTTCCACAACTCTGATTGTTGAATTGTAACCGATGTCGTGTTGCAGCGTGTGAGTTCCTATGCAGTGTCTCGCTTCAGCTGCAAATGCACTCGCGTTTATATCTTCATTGGAGTTGCTCCTTTGTGGTATATAGCATAGGAGACCAACAGCCTATGCTACACGGATATATCCCCTAAATCCGCGAACCCCTCCTATCTCGCCCTTATCAGGACAGGGCGGTAGGGGACTTTAAGCGTGAATGCCTTTACTCTAAGTGTTTATCAAACTCACCTTGGAACTTAAGGGTGTTCCTCATGCTTTTTATAGTAAAATCTAAAAATAAGTTGACATATATTTGATTTGATGTAAGACTCTAAGTCTTATGAGTTATTCTATAGATTTACGCAAACGCGTGCTGGATTTTGTGAATACGGGCGGGAGTAAAACAGAAGCCTCGCGGCTCTATAAAGTCTCTCGGGCATGTATCTATAAATGGTTAGC
>RKRR01000017.1 GCA_007571305.1 Candidatus Poribacteria bacterium
TTTATAATCCTTTCAAAACACCGTTATGTTTATCAAAGGATACCTGCTTTTCTGCTTTCTCGCATCTTAATTCTAAAAATTGTCCAAACTTTAGTATAATTACTAAAGTTTGGACAATATTATAGTATTCAAGCTGCCTTGTCAAAAGGCAGGGTCTTTTCTCGTTGACCAAGATTGCTAATATTCAGCGAGTTTTTATCTTCAGTGGCACTTGTAGAAAATCCGAACTCTCGGATCTGTGCCTGTAGATAAGCGGTTCGTAGACCTTGTGTGAGTTTCCGTGGGTGATACCAATGAATGCCGAGGTATTCACAGATGGTCTCGACGTTTATGGGTTTTTCAGTCGGGTGTGGCAGTAAGAAGATAAGTTTCGTGAGAGACGCTGCGATGCAACTCAGTTGCACAAAGCGATTGATGCTTTTGCGAGATTTCACCTGATAGGCACTGAACCCAAACTGCTGTTTGAGGTCTCGAAAAGCAGTTTCAATCTGACACCTTTGCTGATAGTATTCAAGAATTTTAGATACTTCAAGGGTCAGGTCTGTTGTAAAAACGAGGAAATACCGATACGGTTTTGAAGGTTTTGGGCATCTGCGTATAACGAGGAGTTGGACATCGACGGGACACATTTTTGTGCGCACGGGGTGTGAGGCGATCTGAATGTCTTCGTTTCCGACTGACGTGCGTTTATACCGGAGGCGGCGGATGTTCAAACGGTCTCCATATTTCTTGGGACGTCCGGGTTTGGGGTATTTTAGGGGTTTAGGTATCCGATAGAACACTGCATTTGATTTGGGCACGACACTGGATATGATGTCCCAAACCCACTAGCATTTCAAAGACCTTCCGGCGAGCGAAGCCACGATCAAAGAGAATAAGGCCGCGGGGGATCTTTGAGCAGATACGTTTGAGGATAGCCTCGCCTTTATCACGCAAGGTCTGGGGGACGATGAGTTTCACCCAAACGGGGAAAAGCAGCCATTGGGAAGGTGTAGCACATAAGAGTCCGAGTGCCCTAAACTCCTGTCCATAGTGGAACTTTGATTGACTGACGCGATGTTTTTGATAACTGAAGTTTCGGAAGAAGTGAAGTCCGCATTGAGATCCCCCCGTTTTCAAGACTTGGGTTTGATCATAAACGTATACCGAGCGTGGGAATATCGCCTGAAGATATTTCATGAGATGCGCAGCGAGCCCATCGGGGTCCCACTTCCCTCGGGAAAGGAACTTTGGGAAGGACCAATATCTCGTCTGTGAAGCACTCGATTGGTAAAGTTGTGTCAAGGTGCCTGGACCTGTGTGGCTAATAAACCCATAGATGAATGCTTGGAAAAGCACGAAGTTTTGTGAGTTGAACATAAACCGAAAATCCGATAGAATACGTTCTAAACAAGAAAGCAGATGCATTTTTTCTTCCTTTCAAAAAGGTTGAAGTCTTTCTGAAAGGATACCTGCTTTTCTGTTTTCGCACACCTTAATTCTTAAAATTGTCCAAACTTTAGTATAATTACGGAGTGAAATTTGTGAGGACAAGACTATGCATTATGACGGCTTACGCCGACGAAACTCGCATACTTCTGAACGTCTTGGGTCAGGAGGGTAGTGATTCAGTTGATTGGAACAGCAGACTCCAGTTTGAATGGTCGGATGGAGATAAAAAATGGGGTGTTATGCAGTCGGGTATGGGCAAAGTGCGTGCGGCATCAATGTGCCAAATGATAATAGACACATATCAGGTAGATACCTTCTTTGAGTTCGGATTTGCGGGTGGATTGGTCGATACCTTGGATGTCGGAGACTTTGTTGTGATCACCAGTGTCTCTGAACACGACGCGCCGAACCGATCAGAGATTCAACGTGAACAAGATGAATGGAGAGCTCGTCTTTTTCAGACTTCTGCATCTTCAATCAGCAAATTCGCAACCATTCTATCAAAGGATCCTAACGTTACACTTACAAAAGCCCCTGTAATTTGCGGAGATATGGACATATATAACCGTGAAGTTAGGGACAAAATCGCTGCAGAGAGTGGGGCTGTTGCTGTGAATTGGGAATCATCGGCGATTGTGGATGTCTGTGCGATCAACAACATTAAGTACGTCGGCATCCGCGTTATATCTGACCTGTGTATCGAAGAGGATAGCGGCCCCATCTCCAAGGAGCGGCTTGAACGTTTACGTAAATCCACAACAGCGTACACAAACGCTTTCGTAGACTTCAATAAATGTGAGCAAGGATAGAGAGCTTAATTGTAAATTTGACATCCATCCCAGATTATGATAGACTACGGCATCAGTGATAGCAACCAGCGATGAGGAGGAATGTCAGATGCAATGGATGACCCACCGGTATTATACCTTTCTCAAAAAAGGAGCCTGTATTCCGCTTTACTTGATATCTATCAGTTGGATGTGGCTCCTCACTTTCACCTCAGTGGGGCTCACGGATGAACTGAACCTCGTCACGGAAGTGGAATTTCAACCCTTCGCATCAGCGACCCAACGACTCATTGAGGCATTGGATTATCTCGGCTCACCTCTCTCTGAAGATGACCTTTCAATCATCAAAGAAACCTTGGTTTCCGATAACCACACACAGGCGATTGTTGACGTTCAAAAAGTTCTTGATGCATACTGTTTAACTGGTGTCAATATCAATCCTGAGAGCCGTGTGAAGGTTAAGGAAGGGACAGCAAATAAGGAATTGATGCAACAAGGTTGGCGCACCTTCTTGGTAAAAGTCCACAACGAGGCGGGTGTGACAGCTCCTTTAGCCGCAGAGAGTGCGAATGCGGCACCACTGTATAAACGTTCCAGTGGAAGTCCTGACCCAGAAATGACTGTGCCAAAAAGCGATATTCCGCACCGGTTCCTCGATATTGAGGTCTATTCCAACCCGCCCTTGAAAGCGAGCCTTTCGGGATTAGAACTGGAGTATCGTATCATTCAACTCTACAGCCGCGACGCGGGCAAACGGGAAGCGGTGCTCGGTTTCAATGTCGGTCAGGGAACACAGGACATCGGTTTCCGCAGTGAAGTCCCTATCCTATTTCACTGTGTGCCAGCGGTAAACGTAACTTTAGAAGTGTTAGACTTCAACGGAGAGCCGACGACTGCGGCTTTTGTCGTTCGGGACGAGTTGAACCGAGTGTATCCATCACGCGGGCGACGATTGGCACCCGATTTCTTCTTTCATAACCAAATCTATCGGCACAACGGCGAATCGGTTCTTTTGCCACCCGGTAAATATACTGTCGAGTACACACGGGGACCGGAATATCGAGTAAAGACGCAAACCATTACCGTTCCAACTACCGAGACACATCAGGAGACATTTCGTCTGGAAAGATGGATCCACATCGCGGCAGAAGGCTGGCGTTCCGGTGACCATCATATCCACGCCGCAGGTTGTGCACATTATGAAAGCCCCACCGAGGGTGTCACACCGGAAGATATGATGCGACACATTCTCGGAGAGGATCTCAACGTCGGTTGTGTACTCTCATGGGGCCCCTGTTGGTATTATCAGAAGCAGTTTTTCGAGGGTAAGGTTCATGAACTTTCAACCAATGATTACGTAATGCGCTACGATGTGGAAGTTTCAGGTTTCCCCTCTTCACACGCAGGACATCTCTCAATACTACGGCTTACAGAGGACGACTACAAAGGTGTTGAAACCATTGAGGAATGGCCCAGCTGGGATCTCCCTGTCCTCCAGTGGGCGAAAGAACAGGGAGCCGTGACAGGCTTCAGTCACAGTGGTTGGGGTTTGAAAGTGGACGGAGACGAACTTCCCAATTACAACATGCCTCCATTTAACGGTATCGGTGCTAACGAGTATATCGTAGATGTCGTTCACGATGCAGTTGATTTCATATCCACGGTGGACACCCCCGCGATTTGGGAATTGAATATCTGGTACCATACGTTGAATTGTGGTTTCCGCACGCGAATCAGTGGGGAGACGGATTTCCCTTGCATCTACGGTGAGCGCGTCGGATTAGGTCGCATATACGTAAAAATGCCTACCGGTTCTATCGACTTCGATGCATGGGCTGCAGGATTGCGAGACGGTCGTTCCTATGTCGGAGACGGTAAGAGTCACCTGCTGGACTTCACCGTCGGTGGCGTGCCAGTTGGCGAAAAAGCACCGACCGGACAAATCAGTCAGTTGGATCTGGAAGCACCCAGCACGGTAACTGTTACTGCTCGCGTCGCTGCACGGCTCAATGAGACACCTAATCCTGAAATACAAAACCGCCCATTGGATCAACAACCGTATTGGGATATTGAACGTGCACGCATTGCGGAAGATAGGAAGGTGCCTGTTGAACTTATCGTCAACGGTCAAGCAGTTGAACGGCAAGAAGTTGTAGCGAACGGTGAAATTATTCCTGTTCAATTTGATGCATCCATTGACAGATCAAGTTGGGTTGCGTTACGGATTTTCCCGTCGTCTCATACGAATCCGGTTTTCGTTATTGTAGATGGAAAACCGATCCGAGCAAGTCGCAGAAGTGCACAATGGTGTTTGGAGGCTGTCGATGTCTGCTGGAATGCGAAGGTTGATCGCATCCGAGAAGAGGAACGAGATGCCGCACGCGAGGCGTATGATGTGGCACTGCAGACATATCAAAAGATTCTTGAAGAATCCAAGGTGGAATAAACTTTTAAGGAGCAGCACCATGAAACTTACGGTCGAAGAGGTAGAACAATTCAGGCGCGAAGGCTATCTCAACATAGAAAAACGCCTCATTGATGACGAACACCTTACCGTGTTACGCGAACATTACGACGCACTGTTTGCGGAGAGGCGCGGTACAGTTGGTGAGGGTCTGCGGAATCTCGCAGTCGTCGGGGAATCGGAAAGCGATGAGGATGCCGATCGCGAGGAAGAAATGCTGCAGATTATGGAGGTGTGGCGGATCAATGAAGAATATCGAAAGTTACTCTATCATGAACCCCTGTTAGACATCGCCGAGAGTTTAATCGGAACCGATATCCAGTTATTTCACGATCAAGCACTCTATAAACCCGCCTATCACGGAGGTGAAGTGTATTGGCACCAAGACAACGCCTATTGGCAGTGCGACCCACCCAATCTTGTGAGCATCTGGATAGCCCTCGATGATGCCGACGAAGAGAACGGTTGTATGAACGTTATCCCTGGCAGTTATTTAGAAGGATTAGCGGCACATGGACGTGCTGAGTCAGAGAAAGGGAAGTTGCCAGCATTGTTGGAAGTGAATGCCGATGCAGATCGTGCTGTACCAGTGCCAGTTAAAGCCGGATGTGGGATGGTTCATCACTGCATGACCCTCCACCAAACTGACCCAAACCGCTCATCCCGAGACCGTCGGGCGATGGTCCTCCATTACATGCCATCAGGTACGCGGAATCGCGATGGTGAGGTGATGAAAGACAAACCGCTGCTACGGGGTAAGTTGGCGTAAAGGTGTATAAATAAAACCTGTTATGCCGAACACCAACCTCAAAACTATTTTCAATACTGCTGCAGTACTCTATGATGGGGTCCGACCCGAGTATCCTGAGAAGTTAATCCAAGATGTTGTCCAACTCTCTGGACTCAACAACCACAGTAGAATTCTTGAGATCGGATGCGGTACAGGAAAAGCAACTCAATCCTTCGCGGAACTCGGATACGAACTGGTTTGTCTGGACATTGGTGCCGATTTAATCGCCCTTGCAAAGGAAAAGTTGGAGAAGTTTCCGAATGCTTCATTCGTGAGACAGGCATTTGAAACATGGAAACCGGAAGGTAAATTTGATCTCATTATTTCTGCTACCGCCTTTCATTGGGTAGATCCAAAGGTGAGATACCTGAAAGCATCCGAGGTCCTCGGATCAGATGGTTTTCTCGCAGTCTTCTCGAATCAGCATGTTAGAAAGGATGAAGGCTTCTTTGCAGAAACCCAAGATTTATACGATAGATATTACCTTCAACTGCCCAGGAACCGTCTTAGACACACCACAAACTGTCCCGGTGTAGAAGCCTTTCGAGGTTTAATGAAACGCGTATATCCGTGGAAGCAAACATATTCATCTGAGCAATACATCAAACTCCTGAACACCTATTCGGATCACATGGTGTTGCCAGACAAAAATAAACATCTTCTGTTTGAAGGGATCGTCAATCTCATTGAGACGAAGTATGACGGGCAGATCACCAAGCATTATGCAGCTGTTCTTGACCTTCGGAAAACGAAAGGATAGAGCAGCCCTGAAAATAACAGAGGTCGAAGCATTCCAAATTGAGATGCCGCGTTATTTTCGATGCCGACAAACTGAAGACACTGACAGTTGCTTCGGCATAACATATCAACTTTGCACTTGATTGACATCTATCTCTGATCGTGGTAGGCTAATGCGAATTCAGCATCAGGATGCCAAAATGAAAATAGAATCCGAGTTGAAAATGTTTATAGGAGGAAAACTATGTTTGTTATCATCGCTCCCATCCAAATTAAAGAAGGTCACAGAGAAGCGTTTATCGAATCGATGATAGACGACGCGAAAGGCTCCGTTGAGAATGAACCCGGCTGTCTGCGGTTTGATGTGATTCAGGACGGTGCCGATCCGAATCGGATATGGCTTTATGAGGTTTATGTTGACGAGGCGGCGTTCCAAGAACATCTGAAAGCCCCACACTTTATTAAGTGGCGAGATACCGTCAAGGACTGGTTTGCCGAGAACGAGTTGAAAGGAGCCGGTGGTGGGAGTTCCATCATCTACCCTCCAGACGACGACTGGACGTAGTGCGGCTCTCTGAAAAAGTCGTTTGTTATATCGGCCAGTTCAGTATCAGGCAGTGGAAAGACAGCCCGGTCGATTGTTCTCCATAAATCGCTGCCTGACTCGTCTTTTTCCGCTTTGATGCAGTGTACACGATGGACTGTCTCCTACATATACCAAAGCGGGATTTTGAATCAGGTTTTAGACTTAATTTCAGAGCGACTCAACGAAAACGTCTTAATGTATCTTGGCATTTGGGGAGATAAAAACTTTGCAGGTATTTGAAATAGGACTTACGCAAGCTGCACTTCTGTTGCATAATCTGTTCGGTTGTGCCATGAGAGCACCTGTGTTTTTTGGGGTTCTCCTTTTCACAAAGCGTCTGATGGTCAAAATTGCGTAAGTCCTATAAAAAAAAGATAGATATGAGCCGAAATGGTGTCTCTTTTTCTGGAAGACAGAGGCATTGCTTGCAGTCCTACAACGATCCTTTAGATTGGAGTATTACCGGCACTGAAAGCCTCATGAAGTCAGGATCTTCAATTCCCTTATTGTCCATAGGCGATAACTTGGGTACGTAGACGTTTGAACCAATATTTTGATACGGGGGCTTGAAATGAGACAGATAGTTTTCTATATTCTGAGCACTGCATTCATTCTCACATTTCCCGTTGTCATCGAAGCGATTGAGGACGATGCAATGGTCCTCTACTACTCGTTCGATGAAGGAAAAGGGAAAGACATTGAAGACCTGAGCGGCAAGGGCAACCATGGTACGCTCGAAGGCGATGCCAAATGGGAGAAAAACGGGAAGATCAATTCGGGGGTATTTTTTAATGAACAGATCCAGAAAGGGGTCGTTGCCGCCGAAGCGTCTGATAGTCTGGCGATTACCAAGAACTTGACGATGGAGGTATGGGTATATCCAGAGAGCATTGGCGATTACCGCAATGTACGTGGACAGGCGGGACCCCACACGTACTACCTGAGTATCCATCAGGGTAGACCCTCAGTGTGGATGGGATGCCCCGGCGTTGGCGGACGAACATGGAACAGTGCAAAGAACGAGATTCCGAACAATAAATGGTCACACGTCGCCGCAGTCTATGAGTTTGATAAGGAACTTCGGCTTTATATTAACGGCAAACTCGATAACACCTATAAAGTGGCAGGCGAAATTCCGGTTTCCGCATCAGATCACTGGTTCGGCAACCGCCTCGATGGTCCGTGGCCCTATGGTGGAAAGCTTGATGAATTCGTTATTTATAACCGTGTCCTGACAGAAGGTGAGATACAGCAAGATATGGAGCAGGTCTTGAGCGTATCACCCTTAGACAAGGCTGCCACGACTTGGGGACTGCTCAAAAAGGTTGCCAGATAAACGTTCAATTTCAAATGTCCGGCCTGGATTCTCCATCACACCACTCCAACTTGGATAGAATTCTTCTTGCTCAAAAGAGTTAAACAGGACTTACGCAATTTTGACCATCAGACGCTTTGTGAAAAGGAGAACCCCAAAAAACACAGGTGCTCTCATGGCACAACCGAACAGGTTATACTACAAAAGAGCAGTAGGCGTAAGTCCTATTAAACTATTCTCGGAAACATCGACAATGAAGGGAGAGATAAATTTCAATCCAGAAGATCAACAGTTCGTGGATCAAGCCGTGGCGTTTTGCCAACGAATGGGTGAACGGGCTGTCCTTATGTTGATTGGGAGTCGTGCTGCCGGTTTTACTGACGAATGGTCAGATCTTGATCTGTGTATTATTGGCGATAAGCAGCACCTTTCCGATGCAGACCGGGAGACCTATGAAAAAAGTTGGCAGCTCTTCGTGGATCGAGGCGACTATGAAGCCCATTGGTCGTTCTATGATGAAAGTGACCTACGGGCGTGGTTGAAGACATATCCTGATGAGATGATGTGGGTCGTTGCCAATTCGCGGGTTCTCTACGGTTGTTCAAGCACTGCTGAAGAACTGAAGCATCAGTATTGCCTGTATTCTCCAACAGTCGCGGAGCGCAAGTTGAAGTGGATGTTCGGCAAGTATTATTTTTTACAGCGTGGGCCCTTGGCAATGGCGGCTCGAAATAAGATCGAAACGGCATTCGTTGCGGTTGGAAATGTTATCGAGTATCTCTGTAAAATGTGTTGTGTCGCCGACAGACAACCGTTTCCCTACGAAAAATGGGTGGTTGAAGCGGCAAAACGTACACGGTTGGGCGCAATGGTATATCCGGCGATCCAGCAGGCGGTGGCTGGTATAGGAGACTTTCTCAACCCACCAACCGACCGGAACTGGCGGGACTGGACACCCGTAAAAGAATTACGGGGCACATTACCGATTGTTCAAAGCGGGCTAAAGGAACTTGGTTGGGTTGGCGATTGGGTCGATGATCCGAATGCAGCTTACTTTGATGAGACAGTAAGACGGCCTGCCCCCTGAACCTTAACAAATATCATAAAATAACTAACACACAAAAGATTACTATGACCCAGCGGTCTCTCCCAGTTGGAAGTATTGTCCGACCTATCACCAGTGTTGACTTACCTCAAAAAACAGACTACAGAGGTAAGTTCATTAGGCTATCGCCCATCAATCCATGGGCTGATAGTGCGGAACTCTACGAATGCTCACACGGATCGGATATCAAGGAACAAATTTGGACCTATATGGGTTACGGTCCCTTTGATAGCATATACAGCATGCAAAAATGGCTTGCAGAAGGAACACGATCTAATGATCCACTCTTCTTTACCGTCCATCACCTTGAATCGAAGCAATGCGTTGGGATGGTGAGTTTCCTTAACATTGCTTCAGACATGCGCAGATGTGAACTCGGGCACATTTGGTATTCACCGCAGTTTCAAAGGTCAAACGTAAACACGGAAGCCATGTATCTAATGCTCTGTGAGTCTTTCGATAGGCTCAAATACCGACGCGTCGAATGGAAGTGTGATTCCTTAAATGAGCGTTCTCGAGCAGCAGCACTACGTCTCGGTTTCAAATTTGAAGGTCTCTTCAGACAGCACATGATCATCAAAGGTAGAAACAGGGATACGGCTTGGTACGCAATGCTGGACAGCGAATGGATTGCTATTAAGAAGAACATGGAGATGTGGTTATATCAGAACCCTAACCAACAGTTGTCTTTAACAGCACTTAACAATGGTTAACCTCTGAGGAGTATATCCATGAGTAAATTCAGACTCGCCTGCCATCTCATTCAATTTGGGGGTGAACAGCGAGATAATCCAGAAAAAGTTTTGCGTGAAGTCGCTGATGCTGGGTGGGATGGTGTCGAAGGTTTGGGTATCGAGACTGCCGGTGAACTCGTTGAAATGGCTACGCTCGCGCGGAGTCTCGGACTCCATATTGTCAATGCCGGCGGGGTAGGACTCGACAGAGTTAAGTTTAATATCACTCTCGGTAATGATGCCGCCGAAGTCCCTTCATTGAGACGCTCAGAGTGGGGTGGACCCGACCCAAGCGATACAGATTTCGAGAACGCCGCCCGAACATTAGGGGAGATCCTCGCGTTCTGCGACGCACACCACATCAAAGGCTTCCACCACGCCCATCTCGGCACACTACTTGAGACGGTTGACGATGCGGAACGTCTCTTGGCAGCCGCACCGAGCCTCTGGCTGCTATTTGATACAGGACACATGCTCGCCGCCGGGAGCGACCCGATGCAGGTTTTTGAGAGCGAAAATTTGCGTAATCGGATTGGGCATGTCCATCTCAAGGATTGTCACGCCGATACCCCTGCTACTTGGGATTACAGAACGCAACGTTTTGGCGAGCAGGCGCGTTTCGCCGAACTGGGTGCAGGAAATCTGGGCCTTGATGTCAAAGCGGCATTGGAAGGACTCGAATCAGTCGGTTATGATGGATGGGTCTCTGTCGAACTCGATCGTCCGTATCCGCCACGACCACCCGCCGAAGCAGCGCTGGTAAATCGAGAATACCTGCGGAGTCTTGGGTATTGAACTGGAATTTGTCCGAATTTAACCGAAACTACTTTACCTTCAGTCATCACTTAAACCTGCTGCATGCCGTCCTGCAGCTGGATCACCGGCAGCGTAGTACGTGCCATTATCTTTATTGATATAGAGCATGACAGGAGCGGCAATAGCACCCCCTTGTGTCCTAAGTTGATGACCGCGACCGGCAAGTTCTTGACGAACACTCTCGCTTACACTATCGTTGATAGTCAACGAACCTGCTTGTCCAAATGTCTCTACACGATTCGGATTCGGATCAAACGAATCTTCGTGATGCGTGGTGGCAAAACGTGGCGCAGTGACAGCCACTTCGGGTTGCATACCGAATTCAACAAAATCGAGCAGTAAATTCATCGTCGCTTGATCTTGTAGATCCCCGCCGGCAACGCTGATTGCTAAAATTGGAGCACCTTCTCTGAGAACGAGTGTAGGGGTGAGTGTAATTCTCGGACGTTTTCCGGGTTGGATACAGTTCGGATGACCTGGCGTTGTATTGAGACTGCGTAAACGGTTGCCATAACTAACACCCGTAGGTCCGACCATGCCGCCTGCGTGATAGACGTTAGCACTCGGTGTCGCAGCAATGACATTTCCCCACCGGTCAGCGACTGCACAGGTCGTCGTCCCACCGACTCCGGGTCGAAATACACCACCTGCCTTTACCGGTTTCATATTATCCACATCACCAGGTCTCACTTCGTGTGATGCTTTCTGCATATCAATTAGCGGGTGTCGGATCTCAGTATAGGCATCCGAAAGTAGGGTGGATAACGGCACATCCACAAATTCCGGGTCACCATAATAGGTATCGCGATCAGCCATTGCCAACTTAAGTGCTTCAGTGACCACATGCACGTAGTCTGCCGAGCAGTTGCCCATTGCTTTGAGATCGAAACCTTCCAGTAGGCGCAGTGCTTGACAGAGATAGGGACCTTGCGTCCACGGACCGCACTTGTATACTGTATATCCTCGATATTCTACCGATACGGGGTCTTCCACAAGCGTAACATGGGCAGCGAGGTCTGCCTTACGGAGAAATCCGCCCTTGTCGACGTAAAAACCTTCTAAGGCATCGGCGATGTCGCTTTTCGCACCGTTCCGTCCGTAGAAACGATCGCTCGCGGCTTGGATTTTCTCTTCACGGCTCCCGGATGCCTTCTGTTCCGACTCAACCATCCGACGCAAGGTAACCGCCAAATCAAAATGCCAATCTGCTCCGCCAGCATCCAGCAGTGCTAACGTGGGGGATACGATTTCCTCAAATGTCTTCGTGCCATGCAACTTGAGTGTAGTCGTACAGAGGTCCACAACCGATGGGACGGGTGCCATTTTGATGTCGCCATTCGGAATCCCGTTTTCCATGTACCAGTCGATAGCGGCTTGGGAAAGCGGGGCACGCCCTTGTCCTGAGAGGGATTTGACTTCCTGTGTTTCCGCGTCAAAGATCAGAAGTGGCACTTCCCCCCCAATGGAACAGGCCCCATGGTCTGTGACATTGAGGGCAAGAATCGTTCCTGATGCTGCGTCCGCTGCATTTCCGCCTGCTTCCAGAATCTCGATTCCCGCGGCAACCGCTTTCGCGTCACCCGCGGCAACAACGCCTGTTTTACTAACAGCGTTCCAACCAATTTCTTGAGTGTTTGGCATCGGTTTCTCCTTTGCTTTATCATCAGAAGCTGATCTGATTTCCTTACTTGCATGAGAGCATAGCATAAAGTTTTATCTTATGCAACTCCTAAATAGTAGTGTCACTTAACGTTTCTATAGGAGAGAATTCCGATGCTCGATTCCTGACCGCCGACGGCTGAAAACTGATGGTGCTCAGGCAGGCGTTTTATGAATTGAATAATGAAAGACATTCGGTTAGAATACTGTTTAAGTCGTGAATTTAGAAAGGGAAAATATGGCTAAATACAGGATTGCGGTAATTCGAGGAGACGGAATTGGAATTGAAGTGATGGAGGAGGGACTCAAGGTTCTCAATACTATCGCAGACAGGTATGACATCGAATGGGACTTCGTGGAGTTTCCTTGGGGCTCGGATTACTATTTCAAGCATGGGCACATGATGCCAGCAGATGCCCTTGATACTCTGGCGGAGTTCGACCAGATATATCTTGGCGCGGTCGGACACCCTAACATCCAAGACCATCTCACGCTCAATGGGCTTTTGCTCCCTATCCGACGCAGATTCGATCAGTACGTCTGTGAGCGACCCAGTGTCCTCTATCCCGGTATTAACACACCACTCAAGGACAAAAGTGCTTGGGATATTGATTTCGTGGTAATAAGAGAAAACACAGAAGGGGAGTATGCCAACGTCGGGGGGTTCCAGTACCAAGGGTTCCCTGAAGAGGTAGGTGTGCAGGTTGGCGTATTTACTCGCCACGGCTGTGAACGCATTATCACTTATGCCTTCGAGCAAGCTCGTGCGCGAGATAAGAAACGCAAAGTCACTTCGGTCACCAAGTCTAACGCGCAAGGTTACGGCATGATTGTATGGGATACCGCTTTCGAGCGAGTGGCTGCAAAGTATCCGAGTATAGAGACAGAATCGTTACTTGTGGATGCAGCATGTATGGATTTCGTGCGGAGACCAGAGGATTTTGATGTCGTAGTTGCCAGCAATCTGTTTGGGGATATACTCACGGATATCGGAGCAATTATCACCGGAAGCATGGGGCTAGCTCCGAGCGGCAATATCGATCCGCAACGTCGATTCCCATCAATGTTCGAACCGGTTCACGGGAGTGCCCCAGACATCATGGGAAAAGGTATCGCCAATCCACTGGCGGCGATTATCTCTGGTTCGATGATGTTACGCTTCATCGGTGAAGTAGAAGCGGCAGAAAGGATAGATGAGGCTGTGCTAAAAGTCGTCGAGGCAGGCAAGATCCTGCCACAGGACCTTGGGGGTCAAGCCGCAACCTCGCAGATCGGCGACGCTGTTGTGAATGCCCTCGGCTAAGGTTCGAAACCTCGCCGGTAGTTCATCAGTGCGCGGCACAATTTTGTGCCTGTTCTATAACCGAAGTTGCCCCTTGTCCCAGAACCTGTTAGGGTGGGCACCTTCGCACTGAAAAGGACACGGAATACACCACTTTTTCGCAAGCATGAAGGCATCTCGATGAAAACAGGTGTTCGTGTATCTGAAATCATAGAGGTGGCAAGTTGGGTTATAGTAGAGAAAGCACCGAAAACCAGCAAAAGCAACTCAGGTTTTCAATGAAGGGAAAGGGATGTGCATGCTCTCCTTTTTAACTCTCAATGGTATAGCAGTTTTGACGATTGAAAACAAGCCAAAAATCCAGTAAATACAAGGATTTCTCGCACTTTTTCACAACTTTTTTTGAGCCCAAAACTACTTAGTGCGAAAACTTTTTCTGTAATTACGATTATTAAACGCCTGCTCACGGACGTATGGAACCAGCACTTTCTTATCTCCTTTTTCACACAGAGACAGACCAGAGGGGAGCCGCTCTCGGAAATCCTTGGATACTGACTTTCTCACATGCAAACCTAACGGGACCAACGACAATCTACCCGCTAAAGAATGGGAGGTAAGTGACAAAAAGAGAAGTTTTCAGGGATCCATTTGAGGAGATAGATTTTCTGAATGAAGTTAGGAAAAAAGTGAGAATGCCTCTTGACAAAATTTTAGAAATTTTTGATAATGATTGAAGGTGTTACGTCAAAAATCTTGACCTCCAAAAATAAAAAAAGGAGGAAATATTTAGGAGAGATAAAAATGATTCGAACGTTTATTTTTACATTTTGTATTGTTTTACTGTTAGGCGTTTTGTTACCTATCGGACCAGCGAATGCCCAGCGAGACGAAGCAACAGTCGCTGCGAACTGGACCTTTAACGATGGAAGTGCCAAAGATGCCTCGAAGAAAGGACTGGATGGTAATTTCACTGGAAAACCAAAAGCTGTTGATGGTATCGCTGGAAAGGCGTTGCAGTTTAACGGCAAAAGCGACGGTATCAAATTTCCAGATTCCGTAGACATCAATACCGGTGGTCCTTATACAAATAGAACGGTTGCGGCGTTATTCTACTGTGATGATGCAAAAATTGACGCTCGGAAGCAGGTAATCTTCGAAGAAGGCGGTGCAACACGGGGCTTAATACTTTATGTGCATGGCGGTAAAGTCTACGCCGGCGGCTGGAATCGCGCCGAATATAACTGGAACGGTGCCTGGCCCTCCGCGGACGTTAAGTCGAAGCGGTGGTACCACGTCGGGTTGGTGATTCGCGACGCAAGGGACAAAGTCGAGAGCAAAAAGTTTGAGATGTGGCTCGATGGCAAACGTATTGCCCAAGAAAAGGGTGGGCAACTCCATGCACACGGAGACGACATTGGTGTTGGTCATCTCAATCAGAACACCGTCTATCATGATGGTGGTGGGGGTGGGCAAACCGATGTTGACTGGTTTGGTGGTCTCATCGACGAAGTCCTTGTCTACGGCTCCGCCTTTGACGAGGGTGATTTCGCAGAACTCGCGGCACCTTTGAGCGTTGAACCACAAGGCAAATTTACAACAACTTGGGCACATCTGAAAGCCCAACGGACTGAAAAGTAATTCAAGTTTCAGATTGAGGTTTAACAACAGGAACAACCTATAGGGGAGATTTGCACAATGGCAAAATACCGTTTTTTTCTGTTATTGAGTGTCTTACTTATGCTTATCGCTGCGGCCACTTATGCAGCAAAAGATGAAGCAACTGTCGAAGGGGAATGGAGTCTTGAGGATCTTGATGCTGTCGATACCTCTGGAAAAGGGTTAGATGGAACACCTGTAGGGGACCCTGAGATCGTTGATGGTGTCGTCGGCTCAGCTTTACTTTTTGACGGCATAGACGACGGGGTTCATCTTCCTAATGACGTGGGCATTAATACGATAGCAGCCCCCGACTTCTACTCGGATCGGACGATCGCCTGCTATTTCAACTGCACCGATGTGGATATCGCTGATCATAAGCAGACAATTTATGAGGAAGGCGGGGCAACGCGAGGCTTTAATCTCTATGTTTTCGACGGTGAAGTCTATATAGGCGCGTGGAACAGAGCGGAATACAACTGGGACGGCGCGTGGCCCTCTGTCTCCGTAGAATCGGGCGTGTGGTATCACGTGGCTCTGGTTTTACGCGACGCTAAAGACGAAGTTGAAGCTGATAAATTTGAGATGTGGCTTAACGGTGAACTGGTTGCCAGCGAAGACGGCGGTGCCCTTTATGGGCATGGTGCTGCTATTGCTATCGGTAAGGTCAATGGCGACACCGTTTTTCACGATGAAGTCATTTCAGGCACTGATGTCCACTACTTTGGTGGCAGCGTAGATGAATTCATCGTCTACAATTCCGCTTTTGATGAATCCGATTTTGCTGAGTATGCAGAGCCCGTTGTAAGCGTTGAACCGCAAGACAAATTTACCACTACATGGGCGGCGATCAAAGCACAGCGCACGGTTCAATAGTATTTACTTATCATTGTAGGTTCTTGTAGGGCGAGGTCTCCGTGCCTCAGCCCTACACTTCTTTAATTCGAAGGGACAAAGTATGTTAGGAGCAATTATTGGAGATATTGTCGGGTCAATCTATGAACCCAGGGATCGTCGAATTAAGACCAAAGATTTTCCTTTTTTCGGTGAGGACTGCCGTTTCACAGATGATTCGGTTTGCACAACTGCTGTCGCTGATTCGCTCTTACACAATCTTCCGCCAGCGGAAACGATGCGGAAGTGGGGAAAGCGGTATCCGAGATGCGGTTTCAGCCAAATATTTAAAGATTGGATCTATTCCGAAGAGGACGCACCCAACTGCACTTTTCGGAACGGGGCGGCGATGCGAGTCTCACCCGCGGCGTTTCTAAACCGAAGCGATTTGGATGCCGCACTTATCGCTGCTGACAAAGTCACCGTTATCAGCCACGATCATCCCGAAGGGATAAAAGGTGCTCGGGCGACAACCCATGCCATCTGGCTCGCCTTCCAAGGCGAAAATCCCATAAGTATCCGAGAACTTATCACTGCTGAATACGGCTACGATCTGACACGGGTAGTGGACGACATCCGACCCGGCTACGCTTTTGATATGACCTGCCAAGGCACAGTCCCACAAGCCGTCACGTGCGCTTTAGAATCAGAGAGCTATGAAGATGCTGTGCGTAACGCAGTCTCTCTTGGCGGCGACTCCGATACCCTCGGTGCGATTGCCGGTGGTATCGCGGAAGCACTACACGGTATCCCTAACGATATTAAAGAAGAGGCAAAGGTGCGCTATCTCGCCAAAGCACCCGACATACTTGAAATCATCTCCGAGATGTATCGAACATCGGATGAAAGGGGAAATTAAACGCGAAAATCAAGCTCGTAACGAAGCGGAGGGCAACTCGTAAGACAAGAACTCTGAAGTCCGAATCCGCGTCGTTTAACCGCAAGGTAAAAATAAAAAATGGATGCACTCGCGTTTAATAGCCTTATTAAAAGACGTACAGATTCCCGAACCCAGTCGCGACTTAACCGAAAACCTGCGCGTAATAGGATGAAGCCCAATCCAAAAGACCAAAAATTAAAATCCTGTTTCGTCCTCCTTTTTTTCCTGATTCCGTTTTACGCGTTAGCAGCAGAATCCCCTACCTATTTTACCGATGTTACCGATATGACCGGTATTCACTTTACACACACCAATGGTGCGGCGGGTGAGTTTCATCTGCCCGAGACACTTGGTGCTGGCGGTGCGTTCCTCGATTATGACAATGACGGCTACCTTGATCTCTATCTCGTCAACAGTGCCGCTCCAAGTGCGCTCTTCCGAAATAGGGGAGATGGCACTTTCACGGATGTTACTGCGTCTGCTAAAGTTGATAATCAAGGGAGTTACGGACACGGCGTTGCGTGTGGAGATTACAATAATGACGGTTATGTGGACATTTATGTAACCAATTTCGGTGCGAACCGGTTTTATCATAACAACGGCGATGAAACGTTCACCGATGTTACTGTTCAAGCAGGTGTAGGCGATCCCCATTGGAGTAGTAGCGCGACTTTTTTCGACTACAACAGCGATGGCTATCTCGATCTCTATGTCGTTAACTATGTCAACTACAAGTTAGATGCATCCGCTCCTATCTGTTTGGAAAATCCGCCGTTCCAGGCAACCGAGAAGGTTCGTGGTTATTGTCATCCGAAGCATTTTGAAGGTGCACCTGATACACTCTATCGAAACAACGGCGATGGCACCTTTACCGATGCAACTCAGGCTGTCAATATTCGGGATCCGGGTGGCATATTTCTCGGCAAAGGGTTAGGCGTTGTTGCCGCAGATTTTGATGCTGATGGCAACCCCGACATTTACGTCGCCAACGATGACACGCCAAACTACCTTTTCTACAACAAAGGCGATGGAACATTCGCAGAGATCGCTATCCTCACAGGTTGTGCCTATAGCGCGGATGGCATCGCGCAAGCTGGTATGGGTGTTGATGCCGGAGACTACAACGGTGACGGTCTTCTCGATATCTTCGTCACCAATTTTTCCTACGAGACCAACACCCTTTATCGGAATAATGGAGATGGGTCTTTCACTGATGTCAGTTACAAGGCTCGGCTCGGTGAAGAAAGTTATCTCTTTTTGGGTTTCGGAACCGGCTTCTTTGATCCCAATAACGATGGATACCTTGATATCTTTGTCGCGAATGGTCATATCTTTCCAAATGTTGAACGGATGACAGATGTCCTCTCATATAAGCAACCGAATCAACTTTTCCGAAACCGTGGCGACAGCACTTTTGTTGAGATGCGTTTTGAAGAGCGGCATAGTGTCAGTCGTGGGACCCTTTTCGGAGATTATGACAATGATGGGGACACGGATATTCTCATCACGCAGTTGAATGACAAAGTGACGCTCCTCCGAAATGAGAACCCTACCTTCAACAACTATCTGCGTCTCAAACTGATAGGTGCCCTGAGCAATCGCGATGGCATCGGGGCGCGTATTACATTGACACTCGGTGCTGAGTCCCAAACGCGTGAGGTCCATCGAGGATACAGTTATCTCAGCAGCAACGATCCGAGATTGCTTTTCGGACTTGGGGAGCGAATCATTGTGGATAAACTGCAGATTCGCTGGCAAAGTGGTGTCGTGCAAATATTGGAAAATCTCGCAGCGAATCAAGAGTTTGTAGTGACCGAACCCACGTCAAAATGAAAAATCCCACAGTTTCTCAAACCCGTTGAGAAAGAACCAAAAACCTGCCAATTTGCCCATCGGATGCCAAAGTGGCACAAGATCGGGACTCTTTATTCACAATTCCATTCAGCTCAGCGTAGAAACAGCAATGGCATAAATTTTGCTACACTATACAACAGAGCATATCTTCATTTATGGGCTTAGTGAATTCCAATAGTTAAAAAAATACAATATGGAGGTTCGCCATGAAATTTGATAGATTTACAATTAGAGCACAAGAGGCACTCGAAACAGCACAAGGTTTAGCAGCAGATGTCCAAAGCCCTGAACTTGGGGTTGAGCATCTGATGTTGGCTCTGATTAGGCAGACAGATGGGATTGTCACACCGATTTTTCAGAAGTTAGGGGCTGATACTGCTGGAATTACTTCAATGGTTGAAACCGCTGTTGAAAAAGCACCGAGAGTCCAAGGGGCGATGGCTGAAATGCGTATCGCTCCTGCCCTACAATCTGTTTTGGATACTGGATTTAAAGAAGCGACGGCACTCAAAGACGAATACATCAGTACAGAACACCTCCTGATAGCGTGTGCCGAGACAAAACAGAGCGAAGTGGGCAAAATCCTTCATGAAGCGGGTATCACAAAGGACAAAATTCTCAAGGCACTCGTGGATATCCGAGGGACGCAGCGGATAACCGACCAGAATCCGGAGGATAAGTATCAGGCACTCACTCGGTTTGGTAGGGAACTTACGCAAGAGGCAATCTCAGGTAAGCTCGATCCAGTTATTGGACGGGACGAGGAAATCCGTCGTGTGATGCAAGTGCTTTCCCGTAGACGGAAAAATAACCCCGTACTGATCGGAGAACCGGGTGTCGGGAAAACTGCGATCGTAGAGGGATTAGCACAACGCATTGCTGACGGTGATGTTCCAGAAAGTCTCCGTGATAAACGACTCATCGCCCTCGATTTAGGTGCACTTATTGCGGGTAGTAAGTACCGAGGTGAATTTGAAGACAGACTGAAGGCCGTCCTTGCCGATGTGGAACAGGCAGAAGGGCAAGTGGTCCTCTTTATTGATGAGCTTCATACCATCGTCGGTGCGGGAGCAGCAGAAGGTGCTGTTGACGCTTCAAACATGCTGAAACCCGCATTGGCACGGGGTGAACTCCGGTGCATAGGCGCGACTACACTCGACGAGTACCGTAAACACATTGAGAAGGATGCCGCTTTGGAACGCCGATTCCAGCCTGTGCGGGTTGAAGAGCCATCGGTTGAAGATACGATTGCCATTTTGCGAGGTTTGAAGGAACGCTATGAAACACATCACGGAGTACAAATCCAAGACAGTGCCATTGTCGCCGCAGCGACCCTCTCGAAACGTTATATCTCCGAACGGTTCCTACCGGATAAAGCGGTGGATTTGGTGGATGAAGCCGCGTCGAGACTACGCATTGAAATCGACAGCGTGCCAGAGGAGATCGACGAGGTAGAACGCCGGATCATCCAACTCCAAATAGAGCAACAAGCATTGGAGAAAGAAGAAGATGGGGCATCGCAACAACGTCTTCAGAAATTGACGGCTGAGCTTGCTGAACTCAAAGAGAGAGCAGATGCTCTCAAAGCCGCGTGGCAAAACGAAAAAACGAACTTGACGCAGATTGGTGACTTAATGGAACAGATTGAAGCACTCCGTATTGAATCGGAGCAATCTAAACGGGCAGGCAACCTCGGCAGAGCGTCAGAGATTGAGTACGGTAAGATACCGGAATTGGAATTACAACTCAAGACGATTCGAGAAACTTTGGAAACAGACACACAAGGCACGCAGATGCTGAAGGAGCGCGTGCGTGCAGAAGACATCGCTGAAATTGTAGCGAAGTGGACCGGTATTCCGGTTTCTCGACTCATGGAAGGCGAGACACAGAAACTCCTCAGCATGGAAGAACGTTTGCGAGAGCAGGTGATTGGGCAAGATGAGGCGGTAAGTGCTGTTTCCAACGCGATTCGACGGGCTCGTGTCGGTCTCGGAGATCCTGATCGACCGCTCGGTTCTTTCCTCTTTATGGGACCCACTGGTGTCGGTAAAACGCATCTCGCCAAATCGCTCGCCGAGTTTCTGTTCGATGATGCAAACGCCATGACACGCATTGATATGAGCGAGTACATGGAGAAACACACCGTCTCCCGATTAATCGGTGCACCACCAGGATATGTCGGCTACGATGAGGGCGGACAGTTGACCGAGGCAGTCCGACGACACCCTTACTGTGTTATTCTGCTTGATGAAGTTGAGAAGGCGCATCCAGAGGTTTTCAACGTTTTACTCCAGATGCTTGATGACGGCAGAATGACAGATGGGCAGGGACGCACTGTCGATTTCAAGAACGCAGTTGTCATCATGACATCTAATATTGGAAGTCAGTGGATTAGTGATGTACTTTTGGAGGCAAAAGAGATTCGTCGGAAAGTGATGGAAGCGGTACAGGGGCATTTTCCACCAGAATTCTTGAACCGTGTTGACGATCTGATTATCTTCGATCGACTCGGTATTGAGGCGTTGAAACGGATTGTCACGTTGGAACTGACACAGTTGGGTCACCGATTCGCGGAGAAGGAGATGGCACTGACGCTTTCTGAATCCGCGAAAAAGGAGTTAGTGAAACGTGGATTTGATGCAGTGTATGGAGCCCGACCGCTCCGGCGAACAATCCAGCGAGACATTCTCAATCCGCTGGCTATCCAGATGCTGGAGAACGCTTTCCACGACGGCGATGCAATCGCTGTTGGTTTTGAAGACGAGGGATTCGTCTTTCGGAAGGGGTGATTTGATCAGTAGCGAGGTCTTTGTACCTTGCTGCGCCTTCATCACTTATTTTTCCTGTGGCGGGGTTTCCTAACCTCGCCTACTTTTATTGTATGAGTCATCGGTTCCATCTATATGTGGAGTTGGCACCCGCTGGCCCTATGAGTAACATGCTCCATGAAGCATCATATCGTGATTTGACTATCGATTTGCAATATGGTAAGATTAAGGTGAGTGAGTCGGTTTAATCCGTGTTCATAAGGGTTACACAGATCGATCAAATCCCTCGCGATGCTCAAAAAGTGAGAATTGCAGGCTTCATACCCTTATTAGCATAAGTCATAATATATACGGAGAGTTCCGAGATGGAAGTAGGAAAAGTAAACGTGAATTCTTTGTTTGAGGATAGGGTCCAGTACAGGATTCCCCTCTTTCAACGGCATTACGTTTGGGATGAGGAAAATCAGTGGGAACCCCTGTGGGCGGATATCGAAAACCAGTTAAGTCAAGTTCCTCCAGATGAACGCGGTGCCTCTCTCCATTTTACCGGGGCTATTGTTATACAATCGAAACCTCCACTTGTAGGTGATATCCGCAAATACGAAATCATTGATGGGCAGCAACGGCTCACAACTTTTCAAATTATCTTATGTGCAATTAGAGATGTTTGCAGGTCACATGGATATGATGACAGTGCCAGCGATGTCAGTCTATATCTGCGGAATCAAGGTACACGCCTCAGCAAGAGGGAACGATTTAAACTGATTCCAACAAAGTTTGATAGGGATGAATTCAAATCACTCGTAAATGGCAATGGGGTGGTTAGTAGCACCCACCGCCTTTATTCCGCGTATCGTTATTTCAAGGATAAAATTGCAGATTGTGTGAAAAGTGATGAGGAAAAAATACTCGCCTTATTCGATTCTCTAAGGCACAACTTTGGACTTGTTCAAGTATTGCTTGGTCCAAATGATGAACCCGAAAAGATATTTGAATCGCTCAATGCACGCGGTAAGCCCTTGCTTCAGTTTGACCTGCTCAGAAATAACCTATTTCTAAGAGCAGACGGAAATCGAGATGAATTGTATGAAAAGTCCTGGGCACATTTTGAAACCTCCTATTGGGACCCAGAAAATGACAAGGAAGGAACATCATCTGAACTGTTTCTGCAACATTTCCTCATGGCAAAACTTGGTCAACCTCGTGTTAAACCTGAATTTAATGTCTATGATAAACAGTACCGACGAAAACTAAAACACGACAACAATGTAAAACATGAACTCTCTGAATTAAAACGGTATGCCGAAGTCTATAAAGAAATGACAGATTGTGAGGAGGATTCGGAAATTGGGAAACGAATGAAGTTTTATCAAACTTTCGATTTTACTTCCCTACATCCCTTCATGCTGTTCATAATCTGTGAGGTAAGGCTTTCTGGAGATAAGTTTCAACACGTTTTTGATATTTTGGAATCTTATACGGTCCGGCGTATGTTGTGTTACCGAGGTAAAAGTGGTCTTAAGAACTACAACATTTTCTTTTCTCAACTCATCAGAGATTTACGAAACGATTTTAGTTTAGAAAATTTCATAGAGCAGTTAAAAGAGCAAACCTCAGATACCCGAAAATATCCAATAGATGATGAAATTGAACCGGCTTTGTCTCCCACTTATGATGAACATTCCGAACTTTTCGCAGACGATTCTGCCATAATTTTTCCAGACAATCGCGCTGTCAAAGCTGCCTTGCACGGCCTGTGGACGACAACCGCCGGAGGGATCAAACAGAGACTTATTCGTTATATCTTGTATCGAATTGAATTGAAGATGAGTGAAAATAAGTAGGCTGAACCTCTCTTTTTTGCAGACAATTGGACTACCTTAGAACATATAATGCCAAATGAATGGAAGAAAACTTGGCATTTACCAGTTGCTGACAGGGCGATAATATACGAAAAAGATACTGATGGTCGTCCGAGGGTTTACGTGAATAGAGATATTGCCGGTGGGGAGCGTCTTTATGCGGATTTATTTTCTGATTCAACAAACCTCACTAGAGATGGGTTGGTTGATGATTCTTATTTGGATGCATTTAATTTAGCATTAACACGGGATCATTTGCTGCAAAGTATAGGGAACTTGACGATCGTCAAGAGAGAGCTTAACTCCAGAATGGGAAACCGCCCGTTTCCGAAGCGGCAAGAGGATTTAAGTGTTTCAAACCTGAGGTTAAATAGGGAAATTTGTGAACATGAGGCATGGGATGTCAACGAAATCCACGACAGAACTGAAAAATTAATCGCTTACTTTTATAAAATATGGCCATCTCTGGACTGGTTTGCTGAAAATATCGTGTAACTTGGTGAACCTTGCTTGACGATTCAATTCGTGGAAGGTATAATTGAGAAAACATATTAATAGAAAATTGGAATGCAATTATATTTATGAATCGAACAGATAAAAATTTCAAGGACTCTAAGATCAAGATGTCTGAGTGTTATATCTTATCTCTGCGTGATAGCCACAGTTAGAAATCACCAGCACTTTCCTTCTGTGCTTGAAAAAATAACACAGAACTTATTGAATTCATAAGGAACGCTTTATAGTAATCAATGTCCTTTGAAATCATTGGCACAATTGAAAATATCGAAACAATTGCTGTAGGTAAGCAAATCCGTGAGATTCGGAGGCTGCGTGAACAATATGGTTCTGGAAGATGGCGAAAAGTTAAAGGATTTGCTTATGTTCGCCTCACAAAAGGTAGCATCCGAAGAGCAGAAATTCACTGGTATGAAACTCACACCATTAGTAAAAAAAAGATGAAAATTAAACGATTCGTGGACTAAAAACTATGGATAGAAAATTATTAAAATCACAATTTGTGCTTTGTATCGAAAATAGTGGTTGTGAAGACTTGGAAAAACGAAAATTTTACCAAATTCTGCCTGATGAAAAAGCGGCTCAAGAGGGATACCTGCGAGTTGTCGATGAATCTCAAGAAGACTACTTGTATCCGGAATCCTATTTTCTTTTTGTTCAGCTACCTCAGGAAGCACAGAAAGCACTCGTAGCGGCAGGCTAAGTGTTCAGTGAACCTGCATGCAAGCTCTTCTTTCTTGACAATCTGACACATTCAAGGTATAATTGAACAAATATATCCAGAGAAAGTCGGAACGCAATTATATCCATGAATCGAATTGACAAAAAATTTCAGGATCTCCGAGATCAAGGTGCCAAGGCATTTATGCCATACCTTTGTGCGGGAGACCCAACCCCCGAACTTACCTCCAAACTCCTCCTTACACTTGAGGAAGCGGGCGCAGATATCATCGAACTCGGTGTCCCTTTTTCTGATCCGATTGCAGACGGACCCACTGTCCAACGCGCAAGCGAACGCGCACTCAGGCATCGTATTTCACTCCAACAGATCCTTGACAGGGTCGCGACCCTCCGCATACAGACGGACATCCCTATTGCGCTCATGAGCTACTACAACCCGATCTTTAGGATGGGCGAGGACGCATTTTGTAAAGCGGCACAAGACGCAGGAGTTGACGGTGTTATTGTCCCTGATTTACCTCCTGAGCAAGCACAATCGCTTCTTGAAGTCGCGCCGAACTATAACCTCGCCGTTATCTTTCTCGCTGCACCGACAAGTCCGCCGGAACGGATGCAATTGATTGCCTCGGTCAGCACTGGATTTATCTATTGTGTCTCAGTAACGGGTGTAACGGGTGCGCGGGCGATGTTGTCGGACGAGATCGCCCCTATGATTGCAGAACTGCGAAAACACACGGACAAACCGCTTAGCGTCGGCTTTGGGGTATCAACACCGGATCAGGCAACACAAGTCTCGCAGATCGCTGATGGCGTGATTGTTGGAAGCGCTATTGTCAACGTCATTGAAGACAATATGGACAATGAAGCAAAATTGCTCGCTGCTGTGAAGCAATTCGCATCAGATCTAGCTGCGGGGGTAAAGGCATAGGGAGCCTGGCTTTACAACCGCTCTACATTCCGCGTTTGATACCGAATTCCGCTTCAAACGTTTCCCAAATGTCTTCTGGAATGTCAGTTGTCGCCGCTTCATAGCCGTCTTCCACTTGTGCTTTATCTGCGGGACCGAACATCACTACACCTTCTATCGGGGCAGCAAGGCAAAACTGCATCGCCAGATGACGGATGTTGACACTGCGTTCCTGACACCATCTCCACATCGCATAAGCCTTCGGTTCGGCATTCGGATTCCGTCGGCGTTCATCTTCAACATTGGGTTCCGCGCCGGTCAGACTTCCCATGCCCAACGGACTCGCAAGGATAATGCCGATGTCGTGTTCACGTGCCAGCGGCAAGGTTGTTTCAGATACAGATTGCGATAACAACGTATAGTCTAAGAAGGTAAGGATAATCTCAATATGCCCCGTTTCAATCAGTTCTTTGTGAAATTCATGGGAGCGGACACCGGCACCAATATGCCTTATATAACCTTCAGACTTCATCTCTAACAGCGTATCCAAGGCGCGTCCGGGTGCCAGCACGCTCTCCATATCGATCGGATCGTGGATGAGGACAGAATCAAGGTAATCCGTGCGGAGGCTTTTAAGACTGTTTGTAACGCTCCATCGAGTTCCATCTGCGGAGAAGTCTTTCCGCCGTTCCGGGTGTGTGCCTACCTTCGCTTGCAAATAGACCTTTTCCCTCAATCCGCCGGAGAGTGCCTCTCCCCAGAGATGTTCCGCGTGCCCCGGGTAGGTATCGATATAGTTGATACCGAGTTCGATACCACGACGGATTGCATCGATAACTTCAGCATCCTGTTTCTGCCACATCCACGCCGCACCGAGCGCAAGCGCGTTCGGACGCATTTCCGTACGTCCCATCCGTCGAGTTTCTAATTTTGTGGTTGCCATAATTGTCCTATGGTTGCGGCACGACGGAACGTGCCTACTCCCTTGCCAGTGCTTGTTTTAACTTATGCGTAGAGTCTGCGAGCGACTCTTGCAGATATGGGTATGGGAAACCGCCCCACCGATCCGGGGGTGGTTCGTGCGCTTGCGAAATCTTCAGGCTCACAAAAGTGGGGCCAGTTTCATTCCATATCTGCGGGAGTGCTTCGTCGAGCGCGTTTGAATCGTCAAATTCATAAACCGGCTCAAAACCGGCACCTCTCGCGATCATGGTCCAACTGAAACCTGAGTTGCCGGCAGGCACCGGTTGATTGCCCGTGACTTCGTAGGTTCCGTTGTCACAGACGAAAAGCAGATAGTTAGGTGGAGGTGTGTTCAGAGCAGTAATCGTCGCCAAGGTCCCTAAGCACATGAGCATGCTTCCGTCACCATTGAGCACAACCACCCTTTTCTCGGGTTTCGCAAGTGCAATGCCGAGTGCGAAATCGGCAGCGTGTCCCATCGCGCTTCCCACAGAGGCGTAATCCAACGGATGCGTTGATATTTTGCCCCACGGAACAGTCGTCCCCATTGTCGTAACGACAACTTCGTCTGTCCGTTGGTTTGCGATGAGTTGTAGACATTCTTCCTTATTGAGCATAGTTTTCTCCGGTATGTCTGCGGCTATTCTTCCTCCTCTTTCGGCAGGAACTTGATATGTGGTGGGGTCTTCAAGGCGGTTGTCGTGATTTGAACGTGCTCCGCGAATTCCGCCTCGGTCTCTATTCCATCAATACCGCCTCCCCAGATAGCAAACGTCCGATAATTGAGCCTGCCTTCAGCATTTGGGACGAGAATAACGGGCAAAAGAGAACTGTCCGAGGCATTATCAGCAGCTGTTAGATTTGTATCCTGTACCTCGCGCCCCGTGAGGGCAATGAGTGCAACGCCAAGGGTGTCTATATCGCTTGGATCTGTCCCCCAACTCCGTATCCAGCCCTGTTTTCTGTCCTCTCCATAAGCACCGTTCAGGCGTGGAATACCTGTAGCAATGGCATAATCCGTGATGAGGTCTCCATCAATATGAATGTGGTGTTCGACCCACGGATTTTCTCCATAGATAAAAACAGTTGATGTTAACCGGTATATTTCGCCTTGAACGTTCCATTCCGGCACAATCCGCTGGACAATAGAGCGGATCGAGCCATCGGCGAGGATACGGACGTAATCCCCTTCAGTGGGCAGTGGAATCATCTCCCTTGCTTGTTTATGCCATAGGGCAATTCCACCACAACCTATGAGACCTTCAGAATGGTTTAGCGGAACCATCTCGGGTGTTTCAGGTTTGAGAAGAGCGTTCAGCGATAAACCAATCGCTTGCACTATGTCTAACTGTCCTTCTGTTGTAGGCTCCTGCTCAAGACCGGTTTCAGTATTGTATGATTTCCGGACAAAGTAGACTTCTTGATTTTCGAGATCGCGGACGACCCACTGTTGCTCCGGTTTTTCTATTTCTACCTGGACCTGCTGGGAGAGGATAATCCCGTTGTTCTCAAAATGGTGTCTGAGTTCTGGCGAGAGTGGCCTTTCATAATCTAATTCGGGCTGAAACATCGTATCTACACTGAACAATTCTGCGCGTCTTTTACCGTATGCGATGAAGGCACCGTTCGGCTTTAATAGATACGCGATCAGATTTGATTCCAGTGCCGCTACGACATCAAGTTCGGGAAAGATAGCGGCGCGTGTCTGTTTATTGATATCCAGTGTTAACGTCGCCTTGACATTTGGATCGTAAAGGATCGAAATCTCTTTTGTCTCCTCCGGTTCCAAATCTAACAGAAAGCAGAGCTGATCGCGCTCACCGTCATAGTCCAAATCATCTGCTTGTGCAGGAATCATCACTTCCCGCGGAGCTTTCCCCGTAACAACAGAATAGGCTTTGAAGGTGAAATCAGGATTCACTTTTCGGAGTTGTGCTCCCGTCAGCACGATCGGAACCTTTTTGCGTTGAATAGGTAATGTATTTTGGATGGAGAGGCGGATTTTACTAATCTTCTGGTCGCCGCCGGGCATCGTACAGGCATTAAGCATCAACACCGCGCCTAAAATAAACGAGAGGCAGATTGCTAAAGCAGGTGTTCCTGTATGCGCCTGAGTCCTGTTTTGTTGATGTATAACCAATTGTTTTTCCTTTTTAGTGGATGTCAGGTCGGGTCGCTACACAACCCTTTCAGCCAGCTGAAAACTGAAAACCGATAACTGACGACTATCTACCATAGAAATTACAGGTCTGGTAAAACCTCAAGCAGACGTTCAACCTCAGATGACGTGTTATAAAAATGAGGGGAGACCCTAATACCGCTTCCACGTTCTGCTGTAATTATATTTTCAGCGTAGAGTTTCTCATAAATTTCAGTCGGAGTGTGCCGCTCGCTTTCAAAAATAACAATTCCCGCTCGATCCGAATCTTTTTTTGGTGTGATGACACGGTAACCTTTGGTTTCCAATCCTTCTATTAAACGTTTCGTCAGTTCCAAAATGCGCCCTTCGATTGTAGGGATACCGATGTCAAGGAGTAAGTCGATCGCCGCCTTGAGTCCATAAAGTCCGACGCTGTTGTAAGAACCCTCCTCAAAACGGGTTGCGTCCGGCTTCTGGGTTAAATCGTAATTGAGAAAATCGCGCGGATTTACAACACTCGACCAACCAATATTGGTATTAATGAGCCGCTCACGTTTTTCATGGGCACAATAGAAAACCGCTGCCCCCTCCGGTGCCAGCAACCATTTGTGTCCGTCGGCTGCTAAAATATCAACGTTACAGGATTTCACATCCACCTCAATCGCACCGAGACTCTGAATAGCATCAACGATAAACCAAATATTGTGTTCGCGGCACAGATGTCCGAGTGCCTGAATATCGTTTCGGAAACCGGAGGCAAACTCTACATGACTGATTGTTAAGGCACGTGTACGTGCGTCAATCGCGGATGCAATATCTTCAATATGAATGCATCCATCTCGCTCCGGCACCATACGTGTTTGAACGCCGTAGCGTTCTTTCAAACTCCACCACGGATAGATATTAGCGGGAAATTCAACCGCTGTTGTAACGACATTGTCTCCTTCTCGCCAATCAATACCGTTCGCAGCGATAAGAATACCTTGTGTTGTATTCTTCATGAATGCAATTTCTGTGGTATCGGCATTGATAAGTTGTGCCGCCGCTGCGCGACAGACCTCAGCTGTTTCCGACCACTGATCAGCGTTTACGGCACCATTCACAGTCGCATCCTGTATAAATCCTGTCATCGCGTCCTGCACCCGAAGCGATAACGGGGCAACACCCGCATGGTTCATATAAATATAGGTTTCGGTTACCGGAAATACACTCCGCCAATCGGGAGCTGGAACATCCCATCCAGGGTACCGAACAGTTCTGATTTTTTTCAATATGTGTCCATCCTACTGTAGAGCACAGGGCGTATTTCGTAATGAAATACGGAACACCAAAGTTCAAAATCCCGTTGTTTAACCGCAAGGTATGATTATAGTAAAATCCAAAAATAAGTGCACACGTGTAGCATAGGCTGTTGGTTTCCTGTGCCAGTCAGAACAGATAACTTCAGGGTTCACACGACGATACGAGTGTCCAAGTAATTACGAAATCTACTATAAAAATCAAAAATTCAGAAAAGTTTCTATCGTGTAGTCTTTCACCCGCTTTGCGTTGGCAAATGTGATGAGTTCACCAAACAAACCGGAACAGAATACTAAAATTCCACTAGTGATAAAAATAGTACTCGGATTCGAATATCTCACGTTCAAAATTTCCGGCAAAAGAGAGTTGATAGGCGTAAGGAGGAAGATAGCACCAAGTCCGAACAAAGCGACACCGATGGGTCCAAAAAACCGAATAGGTCTCCGTCTACACTGAATAATAAAAAAACGTTCGAGCGTGTCTAACGTGGATGACTCTCTTTTGGCATGTTGAATTGTGTTCTCAGTTATCCATGCAAGTATCAGTAAGGCTACCGCTAAACTGAAGCAACTCAGTGCCGCAATGTTAGCACTTCCGAGCAAAACACGCCCTAATACGAAGAAAGGGAGGCTTAGGAATGCCGCAACGCGAAATGCCTTCTGTTTCGGACGGAAAAGCACATTTGACAACCGTTGTCGCAGCGATGGTTTTTGTGGATTAGGACGCGAAGCAAAAACGGAGATGATAAACTTGAAGGCGATAATGTCCAGCATCACACGCCATACTCTGCCAAGTCCGTACTTACTTTTTCCGAAACGTCGTGGGTGATGTGTGACAACGATTTCAGTGATGCGCGCACCGACGACCGTAGACATCGCAGGGATAAATCGGTGCATCTCTCCATAGAGCGGCACCTGTTTGATAACCGATGCTCGGTACGCCTTGAGTGAACATCCATTGTCATGGATAGGGACCCCCGTTACCTTACCAATTATCCAATTGGCAACGATGGACGGAACACGGCGTGTCAAAAATTTATCCTGTCGTTCTTTTCGCCATCCGCATACCAAATCGTAGCCTTCGTCCAGTTTCTCAAGTAGTTTCGGAATATCGGCGGGATCGTTTTGCAAATCACCGTCCATACTGATGATCCGTTGTCCTTGCGCGAATTCGAATCCTGCGGCCATCGCTGCTGTCTGCCCCGCATTCTTTTGGAATCGAATGACCCTCAGTTTCGGTTTCTGTTTGCTAAGTTCGGAAAGCACAGCGAAGGTTCCATCGTGACTGCCATCGTCTACGAACAACACCTCATAAGTTTCACCTATTGGTTCACATACCGCTTGAATTTTTTCAAACAACATACGAACGTTTTCTTCTTCGTTATAAACGGGGACCACGATGGATAGAATCGGTTTTTTAACTGTCCTTGCGGTTGAACGATGTGAGATTGGCATTTGACGTGTCTTTTTTAAATCTGAAGAAACACCTAAGCAAAAATCCTGTGCCGTTTATAGCCACCGCCACAAAATGCTCTACCCCACCGCTCGAGGGGAGATGTTGCTTCGGTGATTTACTACCAGTCCGAGGAGTTCAGCAAGATATGATGCGCTTCAGTGAGCGATTCAAAGGTTCCCGCGTCAATCCATTTTCCTTGGACAAGACTATATTCAAGTTCTCCGCGCTGAATATAAGCATTGTTGACAGCAGTAATCTCGTATTCCCCACGTGCTGACGGTTCAACCGTCCGGATGATGTCGAACACAGATGCATCGTAGAAATAGGCCCCTACGACTGCGTAATCACTTTTCGGATACCTCGGTTTTTCTTCTATCGCAACGATATGCTGTTCATCCAATGTCGCTACGCCGTAACGTTCCGGATCCGACACCTGTTTGAGCAGGACTCTAGCCCCTTGTTGCTGCGCACGGAAGTCGTTAACGGCTTGTTGAATGGAGGTTTCAAAGATATTGTCCCCCAACAGAACAGCGATTCTTCCACCATTGGCGAACCCTTCTGCTAATGCCAGTGCATGCGCGATGCCTTTAGCTTCCTCTTGCACCCGATAGGTGAATTCACATCCAAAGTCATTTCCGCTCCCCAAGGCTTTCACAAAGTCCCCAACGTATTGCGGGTTTGTTACGATGAGAATATCGGTGATCCCCGCTGTCGTAAGGTGCTTAACGCTATGAAACACCATCGGTTCGTTACCTACAGGCAAGAGATGCTTACTGGTGACTTTTGTGAGTGGATACAAACGGGTGCCGAGTCCACCCGCGAGAATTACACCTTTGAGCATGATTCTTGAACTATGTGCCTCCGCTCTGCTCTCTATCTATTTCGAGCAGGTTTCTGGTTCATTCGCGATGCACGCGAAGGACTCGTACGTTTTTAATCGTTTGGACCTCGTCCGGGGAAAGTAAGCTCAGCGACACCCGACTTATCCAGATCGCCCAACCCGAGTTCAATCATCCGATCGTACTGTGCTTTCGTAGCGTGGGCGAGCGGGAGAGAGATACCAGCGGCATCTGCTAAGTCAAGCGCAATACCTGAATCTTTGGATGCATGGGCAGATGAGAAATAACACTCATGATCGCGTGCCTCCATGTCTTCTCCATCGGTTTCCAAGACTCGAGAGTTTGCCCCTGTTTGCGCGAAAACCTCCTGCAACATCGCCAGATCCAATCCGAGCGCGGCACCCAAGCCGAGTCCTTCGGCGAGTCCTGCCGTATTAATATTCATCACC
>RKRR01000079.1 GCA_007571305.1 Candidatus Poribacteria bacterium
TGCTGATGTCTTGGAGTTTCCGCCATCGGTTCTCCGTCTGATTCGGGATAGACGAGTGTCGGGGCAGCGGCTATGTTTTTCTCCATCGTGCTATCTCCTTTTTAAGTTTCGGCTTTATTGTGTGGCCGGTAAATTAGCCTCCATCAGATACCCAATTGCACCGAACAGTTTTTTGAGTTCGCTTATTGTGAGAACAGTTATATTTCGCGTGAACAGATTTTGGACTAATTTACCGAATTGCCAGAGCTTACCGTCCGTTACAATTCCATAGATCGCGCTTTCTGGCATGTCATTAATTTTTTGAATAGCAACCAACTCAGCGAGACATTGTCCCCATCCTTTGACAAAATCGTTTCGTTTTGCCTCTACCACAACTTTATCCGTCGGACGACGGGCGGGCAGGCACAAGACCTGCCGCTACCCCCAACTGCTCTCTACTTCCGTATCAACATTTTTCGTGTGGCGGTGAAGTCACCTGCGGTCAACGTATAGAAATAGACACCGCTGGCGACGGGTTCACCGACATCATTTTTTCCGTCCCAATACGCCGCATGACTCCGTTCATAATACCGACCTGCCGCCTGATGACCGAGGTCTAGCGTCCGGACCAAACCCCCATTGACTGCATAGATATACAACGTGACAGCATTGGTTTCAGCAAGTTGATACGGTATCCATGTCTCCGGATTGAACGGATTCGGATAATTGGAAAGCAACGCAGTGTTTTCAGGGAATATCAAGCCTAATAGACGTTGGAGATTGGCAATGCCTTGTTGGAAAATAGGCGAACCGTCATTCTCAACCTGTGCTTGTGCTATCCACGCCCGGATGATGGTTGGCTTTAGAGTTGCATTACTAAGCGCAGAAATAGCAGGCGCAGCAGCTCCGCTGAGTTCACCGAGGTGGTTCGCGACAAGGATAAGGTCCTTGATATCGCGTTTTTTATCGCGGTTTACGTCCGTACGGGCATTGGTGGATGTCGCTTTTCCAAAATCCTGCCCGACTAAAATCAGATCTAAGACGTTTGTGATGCCATCTCGGTTCACATCCCAGGCAGGCACTGTGACCGTAATTTTTCTCGTAGGTGGGTTCACCGTATACTCTGTTTCCTTTGAAAACCCAAAGAAACCGCTGAACGCGCCATGCCCGCGGTTGTCAACAGCCACCAATAACACGTTTCCGCCCTGCTTCAGCGTAACAGGGAACGCATCTTGGAAATCCCCAGCCCCCCGGGCGACTGGATTGTAGTGGACGACTTCACCGTTGAGCCAGACCTTTACGGCATCATCGCTGCCGACAAGCATCGTTGTTTCCTGTTTGCGTGGCGACTGCAACGTGAGAGACCCATAGACAACATGGTCGTATATTTCACTACCAGCACCCCAACCGAGGGCATCCGTCATCTGGTTGAGATTATCTCCGCCTATAGACGCGAGTCTGTGGGAGGCCCATTTGCTACGCCCCACGACTTTCCCCTCAGTCGCACCGAAGGTAGATACCTTCACCTCTGTGGCTGTTCCTTTGCTCGCTTTTGACAGCAAGTCTCTGTTGTCAAGTAAACCGGGAACAATGATCCATAACCAGGGTCCCTGTATTTTCGGACCGGCTTCGGGAAACGCAGAGTTCACAAAATCTGAGTGCGAAATAGATGTGCCTTCGGAAAACCTTTCTAAAACGGAAGTGTCTGTTAGGGTATTGCCGTTAAGCCCCATCCAGTTCAAACTTCGTAGGGATGTGAGAGATGATACATCCATGATATTATTTTCACTCAAGTCTACCCATGTTAGGTTGGGGACATCTGAAAGCGGAGAAACGTCTGAGATTGCATTGTCGCGGAGGTCTATCCACGTCAGATTTTTCAGGTCTTGCAAGGGCGACAAGTCGGACACCTCGTTGTGTTCAAGGCTGATACGCCTCAGATTTGTCAATTCTGCTAATGCGGAGATGTCTGATATTTCATTATTAACAAGATAGAGTTCTCTCAGCCCTGTTGCGCTCGCGAGGAAGGAGATGTCCGATATTTCTCCACCGCAAATATTTATCTCCCGTAACTTGGGTAACCCTACTAAAGCCTGAGGGTTGACTATAGGAGTCCCCCAGGAGTGAAAACTTTGGAAATTGGTTAATCCAGAGAGAGGTGAGAGGTCTGCGAGCGGGTTATCGGTCATCCCCATCCATTCAAGTTTTACTAAACCTGCAAGTGGTGATAAGTCGGATACCAAATTATGAGCGAGTTGTAGACTCCGCAAATTGGTTAATCCTTTAAGGGGTGAAAGATCATCCACCAGATTACGATCAAGATCTAGGTGTCTTAAATTGATTAAACCTGCGAGGGGCGATAAATCAGAGATTAAATTGTTATGAAGTCTTAATTCTTCTAGGTTTGTTGCGGTTTCAATGCCTTTTAAATTTCTAATATCTTTGTTCTCTACTCGTAGGTCCCTTAACGTCCGCATATCTTCGACTGTTATTCGAACGTTTGGTGATTTGCTGAGTACTTCGTTAATCGCCTTGCGAAGATTCGGGTCAGGAATGTTAACGGTCTGTGCAGGGCTGCTCAGTGGAACTAAGAAAATTAAAGTACTGAGTATCAGTATCCTCATGAAAATATGTTGTTTCTGAGTGTGTTGCATTAAGTTTTCCTTGCTCATTTGTTAGAAACTTATAAGCGTCCCAGTGCTGCGCGCGCCTTTTCAAGTTCAGTTTCGGCGTGTCGTGCGCGGGCTTCTGCTTCCTGCCGTGCGCGGGCTTCTTGTTCCACTCGGGATTCGGCTTGGGAAGCCCGGGATTCGGCTTCCAATGCCCGAACCTCGGATGCCTCTACACGCTCCCGTGAGGGACCAAACCACACTCCCCTCACCGGATTATACAGCCGCAAAACCCCCTCCCGCTCACCTAACTCTAAACCTAAGACTTCAGACGGAAGCCGTCCCTCTATCAACGCTATTTCCTCGTATTCTCCATCCGCAAGACGAAAACCGGTGAAAGCAGGTTCAATCTCGTAATACGGATCATAGATGTAATACTCTT
>RKRR01000150.1 GCA_007571305.1 Candidatus Poribacteria bacterium
CTGGTGATGAGCCAGAGGAAGGTGGGGATGACGTCAAGTCCGCATGGCCCTTATGCCCTGGGCTGCACACGTGCTACAATGGCCGGTACAGAGGGACGCCAAACCGTGAGGTGGAGCAAATCCCAAAAAGCCGGCCCCAGTTCGGATTGCAGTCTGCAACTCGACTGCATGAAGTTGGAATCGCTAGTAATCGCGAATCAGCAGGTCGCGGTGAATACGTTCCCGGCCCTTGTACACACCGCCCGTCACGCCATGGGAGTTGGTAGCATTCGAAGCGGGTGACCCAACCCTTTCGGGAGGGAGCTTTCTAAAATGAAACCGATGACCGGGGCGAAGTCGTAACAAGGTAGCCGTAGGGGAACCTGCGGCTGGATCACCTCCTTTCTAAGGAGCATTAACAGATGGATTCTAATACAGTCCACCTGTTCATTACGCTCTTTACCTTACAAGACACGCACCAAAACTATTTAGCTTTCAAGAACATTTCTCTCTACCTAACTTTTTTCATTCCCATTTCTTTTCCCAAGTTCTATCCGATTTTCCTTTAAAGGGGAATTTAAGCATGTTGTACGCCTCGGTAGTGAGAAAAAGCGTTGGCTCATGTAAATATATGCTATTTTTCCAAGTGATGTTAGCATGTGAGTATGGATTTTCCGATACACGCTCTCATAGATGAAGCACAAGTTCACAAGTGGGTATTGGCTGATTTCCATTCGCAAGGTTTGCATTGCCCGAGGTGTCAAGCTAGCGTGCGGGAGGCACGCCACTTTCGTAAGACCGAAACAAGCGGTCTACAAGTGTATCGGTGCAAACGGTGTCAGACTGCCTAATGCCGAAGTTATAGTGATATCGAAAAATAAATGCACACTTGTAGCATAGGAGACTGTTAGCCTGTGCATCAGATAATTTCAGAGTTCACACGACGCTATGAGTGTATAAGTAATTACGGAATCTACCATAAAACAGGTGAGATGTTTCAAAACGCTGGTGAAAAACGCGATCGGCACCTTGACGTTTCGGATCTCCCGCGTCGGCGTGGGAATAAGCGGCGGGGACACGGGACTTATGCCAATGATCGTCCGCCTCTGGTTGGCACGAAAGGGTGTGAAAGCGGCTCCTGAGGTTACGCCTTGTGCCTCACACCGATGCTGCGATACTTTCGGCACATGTGCATCAGTTTACGTTGCTGACTGCGAGAGTGTATACGGATGGGTGGCGTGGGTATAATCATATTCAGCGTGCCCGTGAAGTCGTTTTTTATAAGGGTGGCGAGTGGGCGAGAGATGCAGACGGTGATGACTTTTGCGAAGTCCATACAAATACGATTGAACGGGTTTGGACAACGCTATGCAACTTCCTGTGTCCATTTCGCGGGGTTCATAAAAAGTTTCTCTCCGGATACAACGCAATCTGTGAGTTCATCATCAATCTGAAATCTGTTTCTGTCTACTTTATATCAAAACTTGTAAAAAGCACTTACTCTTGACAGGAGCGTACCCCGTTTTATTTCCGTTTGTCAAATTTATTTGATAGCGGCATTCGCACTGAATAACCCTGCCTATTCGATCTCCGTTTCGCTTTCGGTATTCCCATTATTCTGCCAATTGTCCGCTTTCTCCTTGAGTTTTTCGATATCCTCAGGATTCTTGATGTCTACGATGTGTGGCGTAATGATGATAACAATCTCAGCGTCTTCAACAGCGGTCTCGGTGTTCTTGAAGAGTCTGCCGATGAAAGGGAGGTCCCCCAAAACCGGAAGTTTGGTCTCTACCTGTTTCTGTTTCTTACGTATGATACCACCGACAACAATCTGCTGACCGTCCTCAACGTCAATATAGACACTGATGGCGTTATCATCAGTGATGGGAGCGTTGAAATCAGTGAACTCAATGAAGTTACTGGCACTGATATTCTCAATGTCCAATCCGATAGTGCGCTTACCGTCCTTGCCTACTTGCGACTTTGCAATATAAGGTGTAAGCGAGATATTGATGCCCACAGGTGGATCAATGAAATCGTAGTTGAAGAGCGGCTGTGAGACGGTCTCGCCAAGGATACTCGTAGTATCAACGCTTTGGAGATAGGGTATCCGGCGACCACTACTCCATGTGGCGTTCCAACTATCACGTGTCAAAAGTGATGGCGTTGAAAGCGTTTGCACTTTATTCTCGCGCATAAGGGTGTGGAGAAGTGCCATATATTCCTTGGTTGCCAGACCGAGATCAAATCCTGAAATTTCCTGTTCAAGACCGAGTTGTGAGTTGAGTTCCCCAACCAGCGGGTTTCCAGGTCTTGGAGAGACACCAAAGATTTTGTTCTCCTGAGCAGTCAGCTCAATGCCGAGTTTGGTCGTTTCATCAAGCGTCACTTCGAGAATCTGAATGTCTATCCAGACTTGACCTCGGACAAAGTCTAACTTCTGAATGAGTGCCCTGACAGCAGCGAAGTATCGTTGCTGCGTCGTGATAATCAGGGAATTTGTATCGGCATCAGCAAAAACGGTGACTTTTCCACGTAAGGAGTTGATGTCTTGCTGTTCCTGTCTACCCCCAGAAGCAAAGAAACGGCTAAAACTAAAACCACCGGCATCTTCGTCACCCGCCCAGACCTGTTCAAGGACCTGTTGGAGATGATCGGCACTCCCATATTCAAGACGAATTGCTTCAGTAATCTCCTTTTGTCCTTCTGGTGTAGGAACATCCATGGAGTTAATAAACTCCGTGATGAGCTCGAAGTTGCGCTGGGTTGCGGTTGAAACGATAACAGCATTGAGTGTCGGATAAGGCTCGGCGGTGACGTTGCCAGCGAGCGAACCTTGTGTTTGATTACGTTGGCGTTCAGTGAGGAAAAAGAAAAAGTTTCCCGTGTTTTGGGAACTCCCCTGATAGACGTTATTGATGACAGCGGCGACGTTATCTGCATCGGCATATTTGAGTTTATACATGCGGGTGCCCCATTCCTGGTCCGGCATGTTGACATCAAGTCTTTTGATGAGGGCATCAATGGTTTCAAAGTTTTGCGCACTCGTTGATATGAGAATGGCATTGAGGCGTAAATCGGCAACGAGATGAACCTCACCTTGGACTCCGAAACCAGTGCTTTCAGTCGGTTCTCGATCTCTGCGTCGCCACCAAGGAAGGTCCCTGTCAGATCCCGCGCTGCCGCCTTCGAAGAGGTCTTGCAGGCTCGGAACAAGGGTCTCAGCATCCGCGAATTTAAGAAAATAGAGTCTAATTTCTTCTTGCGTTTGCTCCTGGTCAAGTTCATTGATGACCTTCTCAACAATAGAGAAGTTGCGGGGGTCTGAGGAAACAACAACGACGTTGATTCGGTCGTTATGGGAAACATTGACAGTACCGACGATGCCTTGGGAGGTATCAATTCCCTGTTCACGCTGATAAGTTCTCAATTTCGCACGATCCCAAGCGTCCATTCTGCGTCGATTATCGGGGGCATCACCGGTAAGAACCTCTTGGAGGGTTTGTGCGACATCTGCAGCGGTTGCGTATTTAAGTCGGAAGGTGCGTATCTCGGTTTTTACGTTAGGTGCGATATCGAGTTCCTTGATAATTTCTTGGAGGAAAACGAGATTCGCCTCAGATGCTTTGAGCACGAGTGAATTTGAGTTAACATCGGCGATAATCTTGATTCTGCCTTGAAGTACTTCGTAGCCGGTGCCATCGGCTTTCATTTGTGCCGCTGCGGCTTTTGCCTGTTCTGCATCGCCACCGAGCCGACCGCGTTGCCCTTTGGCATCCTCGCCCGCGCCTTCCTCTTGAAAAACGTTTGAGAGCGTCTGTGCCAACGGCTCGGCTTCAGCGTAAGTGAGAGGGACAATCAGTATCTTTAAAGGGAAACGTTCGCCTTCGTCTGCGATCTGGAGAATGGAGACAATTCGGTGTATATTAGAGGAGACATCGGTGATGACGAGTGCATTCGTAGCAGAGTCTGCAAAAATATTCGCCTGTTTATTGAGAAGCGGCTTGAGTCGGTCAACCTGCTCCGCAGCGACAACGGTATCTAATTGAATAATATATGTTTGGATTTCGTCAGTCATGTCAACCCGTTCCGGGTTCGGTGGGATGCTTTTAACAATACCTTTCGTTGCGACCGCGCGTGCGAAGGTCGTGACTAAGAGGGTGCTGTCTGTTTGGATAAGCGTGAGGTCATATTGAGTAAGGACGGTTTTAATTTTTTCAACGACTTCTTCAATCGTTACATTATTGAGATTAATAAGAGAGAATCTTTTATTGCTAATGTCTTCTTCGCTCGCAATGATAGTGAGATCAGCCTCCCGAGATAGCCATTCAAAAAGCCCTTTTAATTCCTGGCTTGTAAAGTTAAAGTCGAAACGGATTGCGCGCCCTTCTTCATCGGTTTCGGCAACACGCATTGTAGGTTGCTGTTCTTGTGCGTAAAGTTCAACATGCCCAACAATAAGCAACCCCCAACAAAGTAGTAAAATAAACGAAAGTTTTTTTCCTTGCATAACAGCTAATCCTTATTATGGTCGTCAATTATCAATCAATAGGTGCTACTAACATCCCGACTTGGAAAACTCTTCACACCGGAGAATTGTCACCAGAAATCTCTTGTTACTGCCAACAGATGACTATTAAAATATTCGAGCGATGAGGAGCATGTCTACATTCAAATTGGCTCCGCCTCCAGAATCTCGACCGCGTGCTGCTGGGCGTTCCTGTGTTTGTTTATCGGCGGAGATTCGTAAATCGCGCACCGTGAGCCATTTAGCACCTGTTTCGATGAGATGGTTTAAGTTGACCAGTTTTTCAATGTCTGTTTTGAATTTCATTTCAACTGTGTAGTGATCCGTTTGATACGTCAATGGTGCCAGCGCGAGTTGCTTTAAAAGTGTTGCGCGTTGCTCCTGAATCTCCTCAATGTATTTAACAAGCGCATACTGGGGTTCACTTATATCCACAGACTCCTCAGAATACGTGAGAATTTCCAAAAGAGCACTCTCCTTTCGCAATTGGGTTTCGACGGTAGCAGGTTTTGCCCCGATACTGAAGATACCTGGCGTAGCTGGGGTTTCGACTCTGTGAAGCTGCGTCTCAAAGAAGTCTTGTCTCGAATCTGTCGCACCGCGAAGTTGTCGTGTTACCATACTTTTGATAAACGCTGCGAGCTTGATTCGGACATCAATAGGTATCGTATCGGGAAGCGAGGAGAATTTCCACTGCCCAGCAGCGTCCATTGAATGAGGCGATTTTGCTTTATCTGCGCGTTCTGTCTCCTTTGCTACGGATTTCGCTCCAGTCTTTAAATCGTCTGTTTCATCCGTTTTCTCATCTGTATCGGATTCCGTTCCGGACAGCCATGCATCCATTAACATGTTAAAGGTCTCTTCCTCTGCCTGCTGTTCGACCTCCTCAGTAAGTTCCATTTCCTCCATTTCTATGTGCTTAAAATAGAGATAGAGAACAAGGTTTCCTCTATGCTGCGCCGTTAGTTTATGTGTGTGCTTAGCAGTACCAGGTTTCGTGAGGAGTTGATAATTTTGTTGAATGCCAGCGCGCCTGATGAGTGCATCAATACGGGATCTAATGACGGTTTCCGGTAATTCAGTATCAAAAAGTGTCTTGGCAGATTGTGAGTTTGTACTTCCCTGCTGATTCAGTGCGAGTGTCAAACCTGTCTCTTCGTAAATATCAGATTCTATGGGTTTGAGTACTTTTGCAACACGCACCAAATTTTGAGTCTGCAACAACTGCTCTTGTTTCGCCTTGGTGTCATGATTCACAAATAAACCGTAAAAAGCAGGACCTACCTGTATGGCGAGGAAAATTAAGAGCACTCCCCCCAAGATACCAAGCAAGATTCGACTGAGCGGTGTTAATTGGAGATCCAGTTCCATAAGTTAATCCTTTAGAAACATTTAATTATCATCAGGTTCGTTTATTTTCTTTTTTCGTCCTTTTCGTTTTCAAAGGTGTCCAGTACAGGAGGTGCAACAGAAGGTTCCATACTTGCTACTTCATCCATTTGTGGTTCAGGCAAAGGATATCGTTTTTTGGCAAATGCTTTCACAGCGGATGTCGTTAGATTACATCGGACCTGTACTTGGAAAATCTGTTTTCTATTTTGAGAAATAGTTGTGACTTCACCCGGACGTACATTGGTGAACACCCCAGAACGGTCAAGCGCGCCCAAGAGTGTATTAATGGCATTATGAGAAGCACTCTCCAAATTGAATGTAATGCGCGCTGTCGCTGGCTCGTGCAGGTTGGTAATATTAAAATTAGTCCATGCCACCTGTGTCCTGTCGTTAAACATCTCGCTCAGTGCATGCAAAATATCAAGTGGTGAGATGTGATGCGCTAACATATCGGTGAGTGCCAACTCCTTCCCAAGTTGGGCTTTTGCATCAGACATCGACTGGACGTAATTCCTAAGTTCTACTTCTACTGTTTCGTTTCTATACTGTTGCGAGCGTTGAAGGATATAACCACCAAACAGCATAGTTCCAATTATTGAAACACTTAACCCAGCAGCGGTAAAGAGTTGCCGCTGCCGTGCTGTTTGTGTAAGTGTCTCAGCTGCTTCCTTCGGCAACAGAGAAACCCGGTCTGCCGACTTCAAGGCATTGAGGCCTACACCCAAAGGGACAGCAAGGGTATCACCCCATTCATCAAGAATAGCCTCTACACCTGGACGTATGGGACGAATGTCAATACCTGCATGCTGTTGGAGAGCCTGAATCGGATTCCACAACTGTGTTGAAATGTTGAGTTCCGCTTCGCAAATAGATACAAGATCGGGGACCCGTGATCCACCACCACACAACCAGAGTTCAGTTTCTGTATCCGTTAGGGTGAGGTTCCGATATCCACCAGTGTTCACTTCTGCTTCAGAATGTGTCGTGGCGGCAATAGAACGCCGAAGTTCACTGATAAACTGGACTGTCCATGTATTTGCCGGAGTTTCACCTGCTGAGATATGTTGTTTTTCCTCCGCTGCCGTTTCAACATCCGTATTCAAAGGGCGACTGAGATGTTCAGTGAGATGGTTACCACCGAAACGGAAACTCCGTGAAAACCTGAGTTTTCCACCTTGCATGAAACAGAAGTCCGTTTGTTCAGCACCGATGTCAGCAATGAATGTAGGCTTTGTACATCCGCTGTGCGCCGCCACCTCCGCTATAGCTATCATTGAAGGCGTAACTGCCGATACGGAAACGCCAATCTGTCCAAGGATATCTAAATAGTTTGAAACTGTTGTTTGCCGTGTAGATATTAATTCTACGGAAGAGGTTTCTGGTGTCTGTTGTACATCGTGATAGGTGAAGATAGCCTCTTCAACTCGAAAAGGGAGTTCGGCTTCGGCAGCAATTGCGACGATACTTTCGAGTTGTTCATCCGTTGCCGTCGGCAAATTGGATAAACGTTTGGTATTCACTAAGGAACGGGGAAGGGCAAGAGCTATTTCTGTCTTATTTCGGTTGAACATTGTCCTGAAAACCTCTATAGGGTTGTGCCAGCGGATACTACCCTCCACTGGTAGATTCCCTAAAGAGGCGCAAAGGTGTTTCACCGATTCATACACCTGCAGCCGATCATCTTTGTCTGGATACGTCACGACGCTTGCATTGGTAAGATACACGGTTGTAGATGCTTGTTCAAGTTGAACGATTTTCGCTGTGTTTGTGCCGATATCTATCGCCACGACGCGATTCTTTGCCATTGTTCGGTTAGCGGTCAGCAGTCAGTCTCAGAAGTTTTTTATAATTCTAATCCAAGTTGCCATCTTGTAGCATAGGAGACCGTTGGTTTCCTGTGCATCTTCAAGCCGAAAATCACACGGAATACACCAAGCTTTCCGCAAAAATGGAGGATTCTCGCTGAAAAATGGTGTTCGTGTATCTAAATCATAGTGGTAGCAACTTGGGTTAATTCTAATACCTCTTTACTGATTGCTGAAAACTACTCCTCTAATCCTGTTGCCAATACTGGACAATTATTTCGTCGCCTGTCCGATCAATAATGCCGACACAGGTCGAGACAACTTTACCAGCGACATCAACACCACTTGCCTCAATACGATACCCATGCGAACGGTAAGTTACTGAATCAACAACCTCACGGAAAGTTCCAAAGTCAATTCCGTCCACTTGAGACAGTTGTGAGGTGTTCGTGAATGGATTTCCTTTTATTTCTTCTTCAGTCAGACTCTGTACCTGTGAGACATCGGATGCGTCCTGTTCACGGCGTTCGACGATCGCCTGTGCCTTTTGTGGATCCATTCCCGGTAGTAATGCTAATATCTCAGAGGATGCTGTGTTTATATTGATAAGCCCTTGGCGCGTGTCCCCTTCTTTGAGTGTTATTTTATCAACAATACCGATGAATTCTTGCTGTGTTAACATCCGTACCTCTTTGATTGCATCGATGTTCTGGAAAAGTCCTTGGGCTTCACGATGGCTGACAATACGTTCGGCAATGCCTTGATCAATACCCTCTAAGGACTCCAAGGTTTCTACATCGGCAGTATTGATATTAATTTTCCCACTTTCATCGGATGTTTGGGATGTCCCTTGCTGCCCCGGAACAAAATCCCCTTCTGTATTGTTGGTTTCCTCTTCTACGTTTTCTTTCCCTTCATTCGTATCTTCAGTTGTTAATTGGGCCTGGATATTGTTGAAAAGTTCATCGGAAACCGATTGGACATCCATGAGAGCGGAAAATTTGTCAAATTCACGTTGCTGGATGAGCGATTCCGCCTCAGCCTGTGTAAAAACAGGTTGGTTTTGCTGTGTTCTAATTTCGGTTAACTGATTTGCTTCCGCTGTGTTAACATCGACGAGTGCTTCCCCACTTGGATCAGTGCTCGCATCAACTGAGTAGATGGTAGCCAATCCAACAAGTCCTACCGGACTGGCTGACAGCTGTTGGAGACCCTCGCTGACAGTCGCAGGCTGATTCCTGACGGTGCTTTCTTGATCGGAGCCATAGAGAAACTCGGATGTTATACCCTCAACCCGAGCGAGATCTCGAACGGTGCGATACGGTCGTCCTTCCATAATTTTGTTGGCAAGATCTTCAGTACGTGCATCATCTGGCGGTGCCCCTACCTGCGCGAGCAAATTACTGATAAGCCCCACATCGGCGATATTGATATTAACCTTAGATGCCTCATCTACAACTGTTACTTGGTAGTTTAAGAAATTGCCAATCTGAATCCCATCCTCAACTTGCCCTTGGATCGGTTCAGCCCAAGTTTCGCCGAGTGAGTCAAAAGGGGTTTGGTCATCGCGCATAACGGCAAGTGTCCACTCAAACCCCGCTCTTGCAGCGTAATGGAACTTCGACCTGTCTAAGAAATTTCGTTGGGTTCGCTGCTCTATGTGGATTGAATAGAGTAACTGTGCCGCAAGAATAGACAGAACCGTGAGTATCCAGAGCGTTGAGACCAGAGATAACCCTCTCTGGTCCGTGTAGAATGTGCAGGAACTCCATTTTGTGAATTGCATCTCTCCTAAGGTCCCCCTGCTGGTCCACCAGCGGTAGCACTTGCCGGAAGGGACACCATCGTTGCCTGCGTCATACCTACTGACTGCATCGTAGGTTGACTCTGTACTGTGTTCTGTACTACCTCTCTGCTCGAGGGGAACTGTGCTTCACCTTGAACGTTTATTCTGATTTGCACAGCACTCGGAAAGCTTTCAGCATCATCCCAGGAGGTACGCCACGATTCCGCTTCTCCATCGAAATACTGAAGGTCAAAACTGATCAGTCCGGCAACAAGGATTGCGATATTGACATAAATTGGGTCACCATTTTCATCTGTCTCTGGAACCTGACCGGTCTGTAAGAGAGCACTGAGCACAATTTCAGGATCGAGGGCTGTTGTTGTAACTCGGAAGAGAGCGAGCCCATCGCTGGGGGTGTCTATAGTCTCTCTTGTAAGAGATTCTTGGGAGTTTGACGAACTCAAAGTGGATTCCCCTGGTAACGGTTCGGATCCAACAAAGTAAGCTACGCGCTGCACATCACTTAAAAGCGGCAAAGGCGTTTGTGAAGCGTTCAGAGATTGGAAACTTGCGAGTTGCTCTAAGAACGGATCTGGATCCGTCTTAACGAGCGTGACAAAGCTGATCGTATCCCTATCGCCGAATTGACTCGGACCATCTTGCGTATAGAGAGCAAGTTCTGGATCCTCCAGCGAGATCCGCATATTACTGAGATCCGTCACAAGCCGATCCATGGCGACTCGCGACCTCTGTGCAGCTAATATTTTTTCCTCCGTCTGATGATAGGCATCCACGGCTGTTTTAAAGGCGAAATACGCCGAGCCTCCGATGATGACGAGGATACTGACTGCCATGAGCATCTCAACGAGTGTGAACCCACGCTCAGTTTCTACTTTTGGCTTACGGATAGGTAATCTCATAAACACGTTGAAAACTCGATTTGAAGAAACCAGAAGAAATACACAAGAAAACCCGTTGTCCGTTTAGATGGCTTTGTAGACTTCGTAGAAGGCACCAGCTCCGCATCTAACTTCAACGTCCGTTTCGTTGACTTACCCGTCGCAGAACGTTCTTAAGTGATTTTGCCACACTTGCTTTACTTCTACGCGCGGCTTGCGTAACCTTTTTAGACTTCATGATAACTATCTCTTATTGTGGACATCTGCGTGACACCCTTTACAGAGTGCTTGTAAATCAGCAACAGACTCACAACCATAGTTATCTTGTTTCAAATGGTGAGCAACTCTCGCAGGGTTACCACACATCTGACAACCACCACCTAAGGGGCTATTCGCAACAGCAATAATATAATCCCTCTTACGTTTCCATTCAGGCGAATTCCAATAACATCTATACTTATCATGTCTCTGAGACATATACAGAAATTCAGACCAATTAATGATATATTCGGAACTCTGGTTATCACGATACTCAGGCATCTGCACAACATCAAACTTGATATTCTTCAATCTTTCTGATAACTCATCAGCAGGTAACGCAAAAAACAAACGAAACGCCTTATTATACTCAGGCTCATCTGCTACATCCATCATGTTGAACTGGGTCCCTGCACAACCTGCTATCTCAAAAAGATACCTATTCACTTTCGCTTCATTCATATATTCGTCTCCTGACGACTCAACGCCAATATATCGCATATCAACTGCCATGCCTTTATGCACTTCGGGGCCGTTGCGACCTCATTCAACTGGCAGAGTATCTCAGAACTCAAGCATTCTATCCTTTCTTCTAAATGCTCATCAGTCACTATCGCCCTCCGCCGGGCTGTTGCGCTTGCTGCGGCATTTGTCGATCTGCGATGTAAGTGCTCATAGATATTGAGCGTTCCCTGTTTCTATGTATCCATGTGACGGTTACTTGAACCCGACGGATGTTTTCAACCTCTTCAGAATCTACGTCCTCAACGACGGAACGCCAACGGTAACGTGTATTTTCACCGAACTCGTCGGATTCGTCACCAACATCTGGATAACCCTCCATTTCAATCTCAGCCATCCGATATTTGAGAAGATAAAGTGCGGTGGTACTGTTATCTGAAAGCCCTTGGTTACGTGCAGCGGAAGCAAACGCTTGTAGCAATGCTGGCAAGACAGCCGCCAAAATCGCTAAAGTCACAAGGACCTCGACGAGAGTAAAGCCGTCTTTTTCTTTTGGTGCTGGGCGCGTCATTAACGGTCTCATATTTTCAGCACTTCCGATGTGTCATTATAGTAACATCTGAAAACAGGTTGACACTTGTAGCATAGGAGACCGTTGGTTTCCTGTGGAGATATAACTTCATAGTTCACAAAGCGATACGAGTGTCCAAGTGATTACGGAATCTACTATAAGATAAATTAACGCAAGTTGCTACTCACAAGATTTTCGGCATCCATTCCCATTTTTCACTGAAACGATCTCATGATTCGGAGGCATTTCGTAGCGTAGGAAACTTTTGATCTCCTACGTGCTTAAGATGCACACCCTAACAGATTATGCCACAAACCGGCAACTTGGGTTAAATTAGTCGGAGGTTTCCAAGCCCAGCATCTCAATCTCCTGAGATGTGAGTTGCCGCGCACGGACCCGCCCGCTCGCCGCCTCGACAGTAACAGACATTATCTGGTTCCGAGAGTTCTGGAGGTACACGAAAGCATCCTCGGAGGTGGCAGTAGGCGAAAAATAGATGTAAGCCACGCCAGAATCGACCTGAACAGTCCTACCGCTCCGGTTGGTTACCATCATAGCTAATGTTACACTCTGTTCCATTGGGTAGGGCACCTCCAAGATACCACTGGATCGTGTCAAAGGCACCTGTGCAGCGGATGCACCAGTCATAGGAGAGGTTTGTAACCCCGAATTTCTGTTTAGATTATTCTGTATAGCAGTTACAACAGTAGAATTTTGAGCCGTCAGTGCCGATGTCAGCGGATTACTGGGGTTGAACGTTTCACTGGAGGCAAGCCAGTATCGATCACTGTCAAAGTCAAAAACGACGAGGTGTGTGGTTTGATCCGTGATTGCCATATCCCGGGCAAACGTGAGGAGGCTACGGAGTGTATAAGCAGAGGCTTTTAAGCGGCGCGTTGCGGCGAACCCTTTCAGTGTCGGTATAGAGATTACCGACAGTATACCAATGAGGGTCAAGACAATTAGCAACTCGGTAATTGTAAATGCCGAAGTCCCCGTAGCGGTGAACGTGCGAGGCGTTTGAGGTTGAAGGTTAGGCACAATACGGAAATCGCGCCTAATTGTTGTTCGCAGCATTTTTAAGCGATTGCCTCCGAGCATCGTTCCACGATGATTTTTGGAGAAGTAGAATACCTACTTTAACCTAAGTTGCCACCTTGTCGAATCACCTCTTAGGATATGCAGCATTCAATAAATTAGTAGACTCCGGTGGTTTCATCAACCCAATTGGTGATGTCAGCGTCCAAGTCAGCACCACCCACTTTCCCATCCTTACCCATTGAATAGAGATCATAATCGTATCCGTAATGGGTACTGGGTTGGCGGTAGACGTATGGGTTATTCCACGGATCGACGAAATTGGGGCTATCAATGTAGGGACCATCCCAATTTGCGGGGGCAGGGCTCGGGGCTCGCCATAAGGCACTTAACCCTTGTTCTGTTGTAGGATATTCCCCCGTTGCGATCGCATACTGCTCCAACGCGGTTTTGATACCATTAACTTCTGTTTGTGCCTTGGCGACTTTCGCTTGCTGCGGGGCGTTGATAACACGGGGCGCGATAAAGGCAGCCAAAATCCCTAAGATGACGATGACAATCGTTAATTCAATAAGTGTTAACCCAGATTGATCGGATTTAAGTCCAGTGTACATTTTTTTCTCCTTTGGAGATGTCAGGTGCCAGGTACCAGTTAAGAGGTGTGGCAGTTGCAAACGTTTTGATGCCGCGAGACTTATCTTTAACCGAACACTGAAGACTGATAACTATTATTTATTTTAATTACTTAGTAATTGATTTGCCTCGAAAATCGGGAGGATCATCGCGACAGCAATAAATCCGATAACAAGCCCCATCAGTAAAATAACGAGAGGACCGATGGAACCTGTTAGCCGTTCAAGACTCTTTTTTATTTCTAAATCGTAGTATTCTGATAGTTTGCTGAGCATGTGAACAGGTTCACCGGATTCCTCACCAACAGCCACCATGTGCGTGACGAATTCAGGAAAATCCTTGCTCCTGCCAAGTTCACGTGCAAGCGAGGAGCCTTGTTCAACTTCCGTTTCTGCTGCAGCGACGACATTACTGTATACCTTATTCCCGATAGTGTCTTTGACGACCTGGAGGGCAGGCAGCATACGTACACCATTTTCTAAAAGCGTTGCCATCGTTCGGGTGAAACGGACAATGGCAAATGTGCTAAATATTGGCCCAATGAGGGGTAATTTCAACTTTAGGCGGTCAAACCAGACCTGACCGGTTTCACGACGTAGATATTGTTTCAAGCCTGCTACACCTATAACGATCGCGAGAAGTCCGAGCCACCAATAGGTCTGGAAGGCATCGGTAGCACCAATGAGAATTCGCGTCGGCAATGGCAATTCGACACCGAGATCGTTGAACATTGCTGTGAACTTCGGTATGACAAGAATCATGAGTACCGCAACAGCGGAAACACTCAGGGTCAACAAAATAACTGGATAAAAGAGGGCCGAGACGACATCGTTTTTGAGAAGTCTTTGGCGTTCCGCGAATTCTGCAAGCCGTTCCAGGACCAAGCCGAGGACACCACCACTCTCTCCGGCTCTTACCATGTTAACATAAAGATTTGAAAATATCTTCGGATGCTGGGTGAGCGCATCGTGAAAAGTCGCGCCGTGTTCCACATCGTACTTCACTTGCGATATGATACGGTGAAGCGTAGGGTTTTGAATTTGACCGAGTGTAACCTCCAGCGCACGGGGCAGTGGAACGTGTGCATTCACTAATGTCGCTAATTGGTACGTAAAGAACTCAACATCTGCCGCCTTGACCCCACGTGCGCCGATCTTAAACCAACGCCGGACATCAGCCTGAGCCGCATCCTCCTTTTCTTCAACAATGTCTGTGGGCCAATAGCCCATCTGTCGTAGACGAGAAATGAGTTCGACTTTAGAGTCGGCTTCTATTGTATTCCTAACGGTACCACCGCCATGGGTAAGTGCTTCATATCGGAATGTCGGCACAATCAACCCCTCCGCTACAATTCGGATCACACCTATATCTTAAATGGAACTTACGCAGTCTGCGCTTCTGTAGCATAACCTGTTAGGTTGTGTCAGGAAACCGCGTGTGTTTTTTGTCAGTTCGTCCTCTTAGAGATCATGTTATTGTCAAAATTGCGTAAGTCCTGTTAAAAACGTTTTAGACTTCCCCATGCTGTCGCGAGTTTTGCTTTCGGCATTACCGGTAATCCACCACTGTTCGGGATACTGTCTCCGGTGATGACAACATTGTCGAATCTTGCTGTCTGATTCGAGAGACCCAACCCCGCCGCTCCTGTCAAGAATCCATGGAATCCATCTAACTGTAATGGGTGAACTATCTTTATATTTCCTGGTTTAGGTGGATGCTCCTTTTTGGCAGCGTCAAAACGCTCAAAGGTTTTACGGTTTGGAAGTTGTACGGGTCCAATAACCAACTTACCGTTAATCCAAAAATTTAGAGTATTTTCTTCGACTGCCAACTTCAACGCCGACCATTTGCCTAATTTTAGTGATCTATGGAGCTCAGCATGTGTATAGAAAATTGTGTTTCGATCATGAAAATTACCAGCAGCAAACAGAGCTTCAGAGGCGTTTTCTCGAAAATTTGGCAAATCGCCGATGAGACACCACACTACCCAACTGTTCTTGATTCGAGCGGCAATGACAATATTGCTCGGACCCTGTTTTTCAAGCGGTTTGACATCAAATTCGATGGTGTAATCGCGCCATGTGTGATCACCGATTGTGAGCAAACGTGTGCTTTCATCAGGGCTTACCGCGTGAAGTTCACCATTAACGATTTCCCAAGAACCGGGAGGCGGATCGTCCACATCCAAAAAGAGAAAATCCTGCGTTAAAATAAGTTCTTGCCACGCATCCAAGTTTCCTTCGTCAAAATTGACCAGATATGTTCCTGCCCTTGCGCAGAAGGAAGAAAGCAAAATAATACTTGCAATCACTACCAACTTCATGCCGCCCTCCTTTAGGAGTTATCAGCCTCAGCATACTTCTCGCATATATATTATAATCGCTTCAGATTTCCCCACATCGTCGCCAGTTTTGCTTTAGGTGTTACCGATAACCCGTTATTGTGAGGGATCCCGTTACCCGTGATGACAACATTGTCGAATCTCGCTGTTTGATTTGAAAGCCCCAAGCCTACCTTTCCTGTCAGGAAGTCTTGGAATCTGCCTAATTGCATGGGTCGAAAGTTGGCACCATCATGATGCTCCTCAATATGTTGCTTTCTGACAGCATCACGTTTTTGAAAAGTTTGGCGGTTCGGAAGTTGGATAGGTCCAAGAACATGCTTCCCGTTAATCCAAAAATTTAGGGTATCTTCTTTAACACCCAATTTCAGTTGAGACCACTCCTTCAATTCCAGAGGTGGGTGGGGTTTGGAACCGAAAAAGAAAAGAGGTGTAGGATCTCGAAAATTGCCAGCTGCACACGAAGCTATGGTAATGTTGTTCGGAAACGGGTGATCCCCGATCATGCACCACACTGCCCAATCTCCACTGATCCGAGCGGCGATGGCAATATTTCCAGGACCCGGCTTTTTGAGCGGTTTGACATCAAATTCGATGGTGTAATCGCTCCATGTCCCATCACCAACGGTGAGTAGACGGGTCCAGCCATCGGGGCTTACTGCATGAAGTTCATTGTTAACGATTTTCCAAGAACCGGGAAGAGCACGACCCATAAGAAATTCCTGCCACCTACCGAAGTTATTATCGAAATCCTCCACAAACACGCCTGATTTTGCCGAGAAAGTGAAGAGAAAAATAATAATCGCAATCATTACCAGTTTCATGCCGTCCTCCATTTCTGAGCAGAGCGAAATTTAGAATCAATCACACAACTTCCACGAAATCAAATTCGTCTTCTTGCGTTAACCGGATGACTTCGTCAACTGTTGTCAATCCTGCTGCGACCTTACGCCAGCCGTCCTCGCGCAAACCTTTCATACCCATTTGGACGGCGAGGCGGCGAATTTCACTCGTCGATGCTTGTTTGAGTGCCATCGATCGAATTTCATCAGTCATAAGTAAAACTTCAAAGATGCCGATTCTCCCTTTGTAACCCCTCCCGCGGCACTCCTTACATCCGACTGCGCGCGGAACTTTCAGGTCGTAAGAGAGAGCGGTACTATTGCCATTGCTATGACCGTTCCCCATAAGACCTGCCAATTCGTGCATATCAGGAGAATGCATCTCACAACACGCTCCGCAGACACGGCGAGCAAGTCTTTGAGCGATGACTCCCTCTACCGTGGAGGCAACGAGATAGGGTTCAACGTTCATATCAATGAGCCGCGTGATCGCGCCTGGAGCATCGTTCGTATGGAGCGTACTGAAGACCAGATGCCCAGTGAGGGAGGTATGGATTGCCATCTCTGCGGTTTCGTAGTCCCGAATCTCACCGACTAATACTTTGTCAGGATCCTGTCGGAGAATATGGCGGAGTCCTTGGGCGAAGGTAAATCCTATATCGGGATTGACCTGTATTTGGTTAATGCCCTCTAATTCGTATTCAACTGGATCTTCAAGGGTTATGATTTTGACATCGGGCGAGTTAATCTCTTTCAAACACGCATAAAGCGATGTCGTTTTGCCGCTACCGGTGGGCCCCGTCGCAAGGATAATACCGTGTGGTCTACGGATCATACGTTGAAAGAGTTGGAGGTTTTCCTCGGTTAATCCGAGTTCTTCAAGCCCGAAATCGATAGACTGTCGGTCGAGGATACGGAGGACGACACTTTCACCGTGTAGCGTCGCGACTGTTGGCACAGTAGAAACACGGAGGTCTATTTGCCGGTTACCGACGCTCCCAATCTGCCGACTGATTTTACCATCCTGCGGTCGTCTCCGTTCTGCGACATCCATTCCTGCCATAATTTTAATACGTGAAGTGATAGCGGATTGGAGATAGGCGGGGGGTCGAGGTTGATCCTCCAGTACGCCATCGACACGGAAGCGGATTTTCAGTTGTGCCGGATAGGGTTCAATGTGAATATCGCTCGCTCCCATCCGGACAGCATCGATAATCATCTGGTCAACGGCATGTATGACTGTGGGATCTTGGCTGAGGTCTTTCTCATCAATTCCAAAGTCGTCAATCGTCTCGCGTTCAAGGGTGGCAGTTGCCCCAACAGGTCCTTTGATACCAGCACTCAGTAGACTTTCAGCGGTGCGTCCATAGAGACGGACAATTGCCTCGTCAATATCTCCGTCATCCGCAAGAACAGGTGTAATATCGCAATTTGTGATGAGCTCAATCTCGTCAATGAGAACAACATCCAGGACATCCACCATCGCAACAGTGAGTTGATCGCCTATTAACTCAATCGGCACGATTTTATTTCGGTATGCGAACCCTGGCGACACCTTCTCAAGCACACCAGGTTCAGGAATAACACCTTCTAATTGGATGAAGGCTGTCCCACATTCGACACTTTTTGTCGCGAGTGCAAGGATATGAGAGGGGACACCACGTTTAGAAAGCACAACAGCTTCGGATGCACCGGTCTGTTTTATCTCTGCAACAATGTCTGTATAGTCTTGTTCAGAAATGAGAGATGCCTGCCGCATGACTTCAACAAGCGAATCCGTATTCAGTGTCTGTTGCATCGTGTGAAAACTCTACCTGTCGGTGGGATTCCGGACCTCACTCGAGAAGTAGCCTCGTTATTTTTTTTATAAATCTACCGTATCTGTTGATAATTAAGACGTAAGAGATGGAGATGCGTTTAACAACTGCCTATGATTCTCCTATCGACAAACATTTTGCAAGCATGTGCGATTTCAAAATACGCATCAATAATATTACCCCGAAATCTATGAGTCAAACGATAAACGCCAAAGAATAGCAGGATCCCACTTCAATATAGACACTGTAGCCGAAAGGCTATTTACCCCAAGTTGCTACGGACACAATTTTAGAGATGCCTCTGCTATTTTTCAGTGAAAACGCTCAGGATCCGCAGTCTTTCGTAGCGTAGGGTGTTGGTATCCTGCGTCCAAAGCTGCACAACCTAACAGGTGATGCGACAAGGTAGCGACTTAGATTATTGAGCACCCTCAATCCGTCGAATTGCCTTTTTCGCTGCCTCGCGAACGGCTTTAGAACTATCCTCGAGTGCGGTTGTCAAGGCAGTCCTCACTTCGGGAGATGTTGCACGCATTTCCCCTAACTCATCAGCGGCGTTGCGGCGGACATCTTCGGCAGTATCGCGCAGAGCTACAAGAATCGGTTTCACAACCATTTCTCCAGACTTACCCTTGTCTATGCGTTCTTCACCGATGCCACCAAGCACATCAACGACCTGGACACGTGTTACCGGTGCCTGAATACTGGTAAGTGCATCCGCCAACATCGGTGTGAGAGCCGCAGCAGCGTCTTCGCCCAATTCAATTAATACATCTTCAGCGCGCGCTCGCACGGAGTTAGAACTGTCAGACAATGCCCCTATCAACGCAGTGAACGTTTCAGTAGAGGCGGCACGCATATCAGACAATTCACTGATCGCATTCGTTCGGACTTTTGAAGAGGCATCATTCAGACTGGCAATTAAAGCATCTCGGATAGTATCAGTAGGCTGTCCGTTTTTCGCAAGAATTTCCCCGATCCGTCCTAAGACATCAACGACATCGTTGCGGGCACTAGATGACCCTCTCGTTCGGACTTCAATGAGTGCTGGCACGACGACAGCAACCGATTCTGGGGAGGTGGGACGAACATCATCTAATTCCTCAACTGCTTCACGGAAAACTTTCTCAGATGAATCTTTGAGTGCCATTGCTAATCCGATCGCGGCGGCATCTGGACTTCTTCCTGCTTTTCTCTCTCGTTCACCGATTGCGCCTAATGCCTCAACAACTGCCTCGCGGACGCGCTTATCGGAGTCTTGGAGCATCGCGGCGAGTGCAGGCGTGCCGGGATTCCCAATCTCTTCAAGGAAATCCACATATTCCCGTCTTACATCATCAGACTCATCCGCCAAAGTTGGTGCAATCTGGGCAAGCAATTCGGATTGCCATTTCGCTTGCAGCATTCTATGCTTTGCTTTGATTTCCTCAAGTTCCGCAGCGAGTTCGGATAAGCCATTGTCTTGTGATTCGGCAGTCGCCTCGCGAACCTGAGTCATCTGACTAATTCCCACACTCAGTAAGATACCAACGACAGATACTATCACCCAAAACCAATGTCTTACAGATAGACCAGTGCTTGCATTCATTATTCTCTCCTCCTCAATCGGTTGAGTTTAATCAGACTATTTCCACTGGACATCCATATTCCAAAGCAAATATGGAACCAGTTTTGCCAGTACCTCAATAGGTGTCTCCTTTTCTGACAGGGTTACTTCCAACAGAGATGTCCCATCTTCGACAGAAAGCCAACCGAGTAACAACGGTATTTCTTTAGAATCGACAAGTAGTTTGTCAGCCGGTGGTGTTCCTTTTCCCATCTCCAAAGCCCGCGCTAAATCCAGTTGGGCAAACGCAGTCGGGGTTTCTGGAAGATGTTTTAAGTAGGGCGGTTTCTTTTTCTCTTTAATCCCGTCAATAAGTGTAGAGACCTGATCCTCCGAGAAACCCAAAAGGAACAACCCATCTATCTCACCATAATAGATATTCGAGGCGAAACTCGATATTGTAGTGCCTTTGTAATCTGTTTGAGAAACGGAGGCATTTTGTAGGTTAGAAAGCGAATTACCGATCAGATTCCATTTCATCCTGTTGCTGGGGTTAAAAATAATGCCACCGTTCGTTTCCACATCACTAGCATCAACTGCAAAGGTGCCATCTACCTCAACCTTAATGCCTCTTAAGGCTTCCGGATCGAAACCTGTGAGGTCAGGGATAGACAAAGCGAGTTCACTTGTCAATCCAGCCATAATATCCTCTTCCAAATCAAGGTTAAGGATCCCTTCCAAAAAAGAAATTGCCTCGGTAGTGCCACCCGTCACGTCTTTATCCATCTCGGTGCGAGCCATCTCCCATACACCATCCAAAACGCCGGGTGCTACGGCAACAAACAGATCTTCTTCACCAGATAATGCGTTTACAGTCTCGAGTTTTGCACCCTCTTTCAAAAACATCCCTATCTCGTGATTGGGCGGAGCGTCCAGTTTAAATTGTACGGCTAACCGGAGAAGCGGTGCTGTCTCCAACAAATTGAGGTGTCCAAAGAGAATAGGAGAAGCAGACTGCGTCTGAATCGATATATCGAAACCATTGAGTATATTGAATATATGGCGGGAGGCTACGTGGTGAAAAATAACCACTTCTCCGGCTCCCATTTTTTCTAATGCCTTGTTAAATTCTTCGTTCTCTTTTATATCGGGTGCATCTGTGTAGTAGACATCTAACAATTTTTCAAAACCGTCTTCGCCGGTGCCGAGGACGAGACAGTCATCCACAAACCCATATTTAAAAATCTCACCGTTGATGTCTAACACGTTGTAGCGAACCCGCTGGTACACACCCGCATCCAAGCGTAGGGTATTCGCAGCATCCATCCCTAAGAGCCCTTCTACAATTTTGGTTATCTGCTGGAGTTTGTCAAGATTGCCGCCAGAGTGTATCACGAGTCCGAGTTGATAGAGCCCATCCTGTGCTTCATCAGACCACGCTGCGAATGCTGTGCGGTAACCCACAGTCTCAATGATACCCGACAAGTTGGTCCCAAGCATTCCTTGTACCACCGCGAGTCCTTGCTGCATCTCCTGCCAATCTGACACGTCTGGCAATAGCGCAAGGGCTTTCTCCCAATTTTCCGAAACCTCGATTTCTCCATGAACTTCATCAATATCCTGGAGTTTTAAATAAAAAGTGCTGTCCTTTGGTATGAAATCTTCTACCTCCACGGCATGCACCAAAGGATTCATGAGCACCAAGGTAAGACAGGAGATTATGAATACCACCTGTAACTTGCATCTAAAAAGCGTAACTCCGTCTTGGGCAAAAAATCGATGCCATTTCCATGAAAGTTTTGTATTCATCATATTCATCAAAAACCTCTATTTTTAACCTAAGTTGCCCGTTATGTAGCATAGGAGACCGTTAGCTTGTGCCCTTTGCACCGAAAATCACACGGAATACACCCAATTTTTCGTAAAAATGAAGAATTCTCGGTGAAAACTGGTTTTTGTGTATCTGAAATCATAGGGGTAGCAACTTGGGTTATTTTTAGGGAACGCGAATGTCATCAACGAGTGCTTGCACATCATCAGGTGGCGGTGGTGTCAGGGCAGATACAACAATAGATACGATGAAGTTTAGCACCATGCCGAGGGTCCCGATACCTTCGGGTGAAATACCCCATAACCAATGCTCCGATGTGTTGAGATCTGGGTTGACAAACTTAAAAAAGATTATATACGCCGCCGTAAAGGTAATGCCGACAATCATGCCGCTGACTGCGCCTGCTTTGTTCATGCGTTTGGAGAAAATTCCCATCACAATCGCAGGAAAGAATGAACTCGCCGCAAGACCGAAGGCAAAGGCAACGACTTGTGCAACGAATCCTGGTGGATTTATGCCGAAATATCCAGCAATACAAACTGCTACACCAGCCGCAATACGTGCGGCAGTCAATTCCTGTTTCTCCTGCAGTGTCGGCAGAATAGCACCTTTGAGGAGATCATGTGCAATTGCGGTGGAGATGACCAATAGCAAACCCGCGGCGGTCGAGAGTGCTGCTGCTAAACCTCCAGCCGCCACTAAACCGACAATCCAGTTTGGGAGTTTCGCAATCTCAGGATTCGCCAAGACCATGATATCTCGATCAATTGTCAACTCATTCTGGACATCCGAGTTTGGTCCGCGGTACTGGATCGCTCCATCACCGTTCACGTCATCGAATTTAATGAGACCCGTCGCCTCCCAATTCTTAAACCAGTCCGGGGCATCCTCGTATTTTACATCTGTCAATTCACCGTTCTGTTCATAACTGACAGTATTGAGCAGGTTTGTGCGGGCAAATATAGCCACAGCCGGTGCGGTCGTATAGAGGAGCGCGATGAACAACAGTGCCCAACCTGCAGAAATTCGGGCTTCAGATGCCTTTCGCACAGTGTAGAATCGGATAATCACGTGCGGAAGTCCGGCAGTTCCGAGCATCAATGCCGCGGTGATAAAAAAGACATCAATCGTGGCTTTACTGCCATCTGTATACAGGTTAAATCCCAATTGCTCGTTCAAACCGTTGAGTCGGTCAAGAAGATAGAGTCCAGAGCCATCTGTTACTTTTCCCATCAATCCCAACTGAGGGATAACATTGCCCGTAATCAAGATAGAGATAAAAATCGCAGGCACAAGATAGGCAAAAATCAGCACACAATATTGTGCTACCTGTGTATAGGTAATACCTTTCATTCCGCCAAGGACTGCATAGAAAAACACAATCCCCATGCCGATGAGCACGCCGGTTTCAATGTTAACACTTAAAAAGCGGGAAAAGACGATACCCACACCGCGCATTTGTCCTGCGACGTATGTGAACGAGACGAAAACAGCACAGACGACAGCGACAATCCTAGCCAATTGTGAGTAATACCGATCCCCGACGAAATCAGGGACGGTATACTTACCGAATTTGCGGAGGTAGGGGGCCAACAGCAGGGCGAGCAGAACGTACCCGCCTGTCCATCCGAGCAGATAGACGGATCCATCGCGTCCCATAAACGAGATCATCCCTGCCATTGCGATAAAGGAAGCCGCACTCATCCAATCTGCTGCAGTCGCCATGCCGTTCACGACCGGATGCACATTGCTTCCAGCGACATAGAAATCGCCAGTCGAACGTGCCTTAGACCAGAGTGCCACACCGATATACAACGCGAAGGAGATTGCCACCATTACGAAAGTCCATGCTTGTACATTCATAATTAATCTGTATCCTCACCATCTTCGTGTTGACTATATTTCCTCTCTAAACGATTCATCAACCATGCATAAACAAATATGAGCTCAACGAAAATCCAGATTGATGCCTGTTGTGCAAAATAGAATCCAAGGGGACAGCCTCCAATACGAATTTTGTCCAGCTGCTCCACAAACACAACCGAGCAGAGATATGAAGTGATAAACCAAATTCCCAATAAAATAGCGAGATATTGAAGATTTTTTCGCCAATATGCTTTATTTTTCGGTGATGACTCCATGGGCTGGCTCCTCCGTTAAAGGGTTATCGGTTACAAGAGGTGCTGCGAAACAAAACCTCTTAACTGAAGCCCGAAACCTGAAAGAGTTTTCGTAGAAAGCTCGAACCGAAAACCATTTCAAACTTGTAGTGCATCGTAGCAAAGGGTTGAAAAGCGGTCAATAGTTCTTTGGGAACATTAAGCGTTCGACCTGTTCAATGAGGATGTGAAGGACTTTAATGTGGATCTCCTGAATGCGATCTGCAGTGTCGCCGGGAGCAATAAGGTAGATATCACAGTGTTGTTTAAGACTGCCACCCTCTCTACCCAACAATCCAAACACTTTCATCCCGCGAGATTTTGCTGCTATCGCCGCCCGTACAACATTTTCAGAGTTTCCGCTGGTTGAGAGGACGACAAGGATATCCCCAGGGTGTCCGAGTGCCAACAATGGACGCGCGAAGATCTCTGCGAATTCGAAATCGTTCGCCGTGCAAGTGATGTGTCCCGCATCGCTGAGTGCGATCGCAGGGAGCGGTTTTCGATCGTTCCGAAACTTACCTGTGCATTCCTCAGCAAAATGGGTTGCATCGCACAAACTCCCCCCATTTCCACAGGTAAAGACCCTACCTTCCCGCTCAAACACCGCTCGTATCATTTCTGCTGTCGTTGCGATGGTCGCGATATTTTCAGGGTTGTCGATAAACCGATTGAGCACATCTTGCGCTTCTAACAACGCATCGCGAATGTTTTTTAATCTTTCCTTGCGGAGTAATGATGCAGGTTTCATGTTTAACGTGTCTTCCATCTATCCGCCTGTGCGGGTGTTGCAGACTGCTTTCTTTCGTTAATTTTTACACTGGACATAATAGCCATTATAGGACTTACGCAGGCTGCTCTTCTGTCGCATAACCTATTCGGTTGTGTCAGGAAATCGTGTGTTTTTTCTGGGTGGGTTTCCCTCTCAGAGAATGTGTTATTGGCAAGATTGCGTAAGTCTTACATTATATGGGTTAGAACTTACGCAAAACCACGGGATTCTGCTACAGGACACATGCTCAATGCGGTTAGGAACCGCTCCTACTCTGGAATTGCGTGAGGTCTATGATGCCTAAATTCGGAAAATTTCCCCCAACTTCCCACCGAGCACACGTCCAGCACCAAGTAGACACGCTATCAGGATTAACATACCGACTACACCCAGTGCGCTTGCTGTATATGGGCCGTGGTCTGGTCGCTGGGAGAGTGACCAAATCGCTTTCGTAATCGGGTAGTACTTATCCTGCATTGCCAAGATTAAGCTATCACTTACTTCAAGCATAGAGAATGAAAACACGAGAATCGCACCCGCGAGGATATTCGCGATGACCAAAGGCAAGGTGATTTTGTATAAAGTCCGAACAGGTGTTGCTCCCATATTTTGTGACGCTTCTTCGTAGGTCACACTTGTTTGCTGGAGTCCGGCATAGATAGAACGCAGCATGTATGGCAACCGTCGGACTGCGTAACTCATAATCAGAAGGAATGTCGGATTCTTTCTCGGATCAATCACATTAATGAACGTCTCTGGAAGATGCCGTAGCAGCAGCGTTGTATCCGCGAAACTACCCATATATCCAAACGCTATTGCAACTCCCGGTAATGCCAAGGGTAACATCGCAACTGCATCCAACAGATTTTGGAATGGGAGACGTTTACGGGTCAGGAGATATGATACCACAACGCCTACAAAAAGTGCTAACAGCGTACTGAAAACGCTGTATTTCAAACTGTTGAGGATACTCGGTAACGTATCGGAATGCGTGAAAGTCTCAATATAGTGTGCGAAGGACCATGATTGCGGTAGCACGCTCAATCGCCACTGGCTCGCATCCGGAGTCAAGGAAACAAGAATGACACTTATGTGTGGTAGCAACGCCATAAACGTCAATCCGCCGATAAAGAGGTAGATGATGCCACGCATCCACCCGTTTGTATCTACTTCGCGTGAGGTCACATGTCCCCTGCCCAGCATCTCATAGTGCTTACTCCCTGTCCATCGCTTAGAGATATAAAAGGCGAGTGCTGTCAGGACGATAATTAGCACAACAAGGGCGTATCCCATTGGGTTCTGATTTGCTTCAGTCACTTGTCGGAAAATTCGCACAGCGACGACTTCATTGTAATTAAAGATTAGCGGTGTGCCGAGATCGGTAAATGCCCAAATAAAGACGAGGATCGCACCGGCGAAATAACCCGGCATCATCAAGGGCAGTGTGATCTGACGAAAGACCTGAAAACGCGAGGCTCCCATATTCTCCGCCGCTTCCTCTAAACTCGGATCTACATTTGCGAGTGCAGCGACGATGTTAAGATACATGATCGGATACAAGTGCAATGTTGATAACATCACCACACCCCAGAATCCACCGCCGAACCAGTCAATAGGTTCCGCCAGATCCATCAGATTGAGTTTCGAGAGAAGCATATTGACGCTCCCGTATAATCCGAAGAATTGTTGCATTCCGATCGCGCCAACAAACGGCGGCATAATCATTGGGATCAGGATGATAGCACGGAGCATGTCACGCCCCGGATACCGGTATCGGGTCAAAAAATACGCGAGTGGAAGGCTAATGATGCTCGTCACCAGTGTCACCATTACACCAATGTTGAAACTATTGGTAACGAGTTCCCGGATATTCGGATCGGTTACCATCAATTTGAAATATGTGAGATTGAAGTTGTTTTCAATCCAGAAGGCTTCTTTGAAAACATAAAGGAGTGGATATATGAGAAAAACGATAAAGAAGAGTATCGTCAGCCCGAAAATCAGTGTGATTGATGGAGTTAAATCGTATTGTCGTTTAATTTTCTCCATTAAAGACAGATTTCTATGTGCGCTCTGTTCTGCCTCTGGGCGATCCAGCATCTTTTTCTCCAGCGTTTTCTGTGCATGTAACAGCGTAGATATAGAAACTATTTCTTAATTATACCCGATACACCACCGAATTGCATATATTTTTCTTTTTGAGGGATCTCTGGTCGCGACTCTTCAAGTCACCCTGGTAACGGGAATTAAGGGGGGTACGGACCACTGACCGCTGGCAACCAATAACCAATTTTTGTTGACCCTCGAACGCAATTTGTGCTACACTTTAGCAATATCCACAACACAGAATCGTAGATTATCCATGGCAACAGTACGACTCGAAAATATCACAAAACGGTTTGGCAATCTCACCGCCCTAGACGATATCAATCTCGATATCCGAGACGAAGAATTCTTTGTGCTTCTCGGTCAGACGGGTGCAGGAAAAACGACCACGCTTCGTTGTATCGCTGGGCTGGACAAACCCGAAGAAGGCACTATCTATCTGGACGATGTTAGTGTTAACGACAAAATGCCTGCCGAACGTGATGTCGCCTTCGTCTTCCAGTCGCATATCCTCTATCCACACTTGAGCGTTTATGAGAATATGGCGTTCCCCCTGCATCCAAGAAAACTCTCCACAGAAGAGATTGACCGGCGTGTCAGAGATATTGCACAGATGCTCCATATCGAGCATCTGCTCATGCGGACACCGAACCAATTGAGCGGCGGGGAGACGCAGCGGGTTGGACTCGGACGCGCAATGGTCCGTCGTCCCCAAGTATTCCTGATGGACGAACCGATCTCCAACCTCGATGCAAAACTTCGCACCGAAATGCGTGCGGAAATCCGATGGCGGCAACGTGAACTCGGCACAACGACCTTCTATGTGACGCACGATCAGATTGAAGCGATGTCAATGGCAGACAGGATCGCTGTCCTTGAAGCTGGCAGAATCCAGCAATTGGGTACACCCGCTGAAATTTATAATCATCCCACCAATTTATTTGTCGCAGGTTTCATTGGGAATCCGAGTATGAATTGCATTCCGTGCGACATCTCCAGCACTAACGGAGAACTTTACTTGACGTTAGAAAGCCACCTTGGCAGAGACAATTCAGTCAGAATTCAGAACACTCAGATCGCTAAAGCCGTCACTGACAACAACCCAGATAGAGATTTTATTTTTGGCACACACGCTGAGGATGTTATTATTCGCCACCAGTCGATACCCAACGCTTTTCAGGCTGAAATCTATAGTATCGAACCTCTCGGCGCGGAGACAATCGTTGAACTGACTCTCGGAACGGATACATCAGGATCGCACACAATTCTCAAAGCATGCACAGTCCCCAACTTTGAAGCGGAAATCGGACAGTATCTCTACGTCACGTTTGTCCCAGAGCGGATGCACTTTTTCGATAAAAATAGTGGCAAGGCACTTTTTTAATTGTTCTTTGCAGTTCAGTGAGGTAGGTTGGCTAAATAATGTTCCTTTGTGTATATTCGCCTGTGCCGGTGTTGCATGCTAAAAGTTTAATGTTTTGTCCAAGAATTGTCAAAATTCCCAAACCCGGTATCAATCAACCAGAAACCTGATCGTAATGTAATGGAAAGTAATCCAGGAACAACAAATTAAAAAATGAATTGGCGACTCAAATTCTTTAATCTTATCCCGAATTTTCTGAAACGTGTCGGATGCCAACTCTTACGCAGATTGGGCTATGATCCCGATGCCTGGTTAGAAAATTTCCTCAGAGAACACAAAGGAGACTAATACGTGAAAGGCGGAGATATAATCATTGAATGTTTGAAAGCACAGGGCGTTTCAGCGGTTTTCGGAATGCCCGGCACCCAAAACATCCAAATCTACGATGCCTTACTGCGAAGAGGCGAAGGCACAATTGACCACTATCTCGTCCGGCATGAATACGCTGCGACGCAGATGGCAGACGGTTTCGCTCGTGCAACGGGTGAAGTTGGAGTCGCTATCACTGTGCCGGGCCCAGGTGCCAGCAACGCATCTACAGGGATTTTAGAAGCACTCACCGATTGCGCGCCTGTCTTGCTGATTACCGGACAGAGCGATTCTAGCCTCTACAACAAACATCCGAGCAAAATGTTCCACGGATTGGACCAGATGCGGTTTTTTGAGTCAATCACGAAGTACTGCGCCATCGCGCACACCGTTGCTGAGATTCCTGTCGTCGTTGAAAACGCCTTTAAAGCGATGCGCAATGGAAGACCGGGACCCACGATGCTGGAATTCCCCATGGATGTCGTCACTGGAGAAGGCAATGTCCGAATCCCACCGCGTGTCGAACGTGCTGAATTACCGCCACCTGACGAGGCATCGCTCAGCACCGCAGTTGAAACAATTCGCAATGCTAAGATGCCCTTGATTTTTGCTGGTTCTGCTGTCCTCCACGCAAACGCTCGAAACGAATTACGTCTCCTTGCAGAGAAATTGAACGCACCTGTGATTGTTACCCGCAATGGAAAAGGGGTTTTGTCGGAAGACCATCCGTTGGCTCTGCAAATCTGTTATGGCTATCTCGGACGCGAAGCACTTCAACGGGCTGATTGTTTAATTGGCATTGGCCCACGCTTTACATCCATCGATACCCGAAATTGGAGTTTGGAACTACCTCAACCTTTCATCCAAATTGATGAAGATGAAAACGAGATCGGGCTTGAATACCCCTGTGATGTAGGCGTAGTGGGTGATCTGAAACTGACGTTGCAAGCAGTCATTGAAGACATTGCTCCGGGTGAAAATGGGTGGAACGAGGTCTTGGCACAACTCCGAACAGCGTTCGATGCACAACCACCCTTGCCAGTCATTCATGAACTGCAAGACGTACTCCCACGAGACACTATCTACGCAATTGATGTCCATGCACTCGGCTACGCTTCGTTCGCCGAGTTTCCCATCTACGATCCAAGGACTTTTCTCTATCCAAATATCGGGGTAGCCTTGGGGCACGCGTATCCTGCGGCTATCGGCGCGAAAGTCGCATATCCAGACCGACCTGTCATCTGTTTCAGTGGTGACGGCGGATTCCTGATGGGAGCTGTGGAAATGGCAACCGCCATGAAATACGGTATCAACGTCGTGGCGATCGTGGTGAATGACGGAGCATTGTCAGCAATTAAGGGGTCTCAACAGAAAGGGTGTGAAGGGCGCACCATCGACACAGACCTGCTAAATCCGAATTTTGTCGAATTCGCAAAATCCTTTGGTGCGTATGCCGAGCGGGTTGAGGATCTGGGAACTTTCAAGGACACTTTGCGGGACGCTCTCGCCGCTGAAAAACCAGCACTCATCGAAGTGATGCTACAGGACCGGCAAGACGATATCGTCGACGTAATCGGATGGTTGATGTCTGAACCGCTCCGAAAAACCGCTTTTTAACGCTTCTTATTCAATCTCACTACTTTGAGACTCTGCTACTTTTTCAAGAAGCAAAAGTTGTTCGGATCGTTCAATTGGTCCCTCATGTAAGTGTTTGGGTATGTAATTCATGACGAATGCCTCAAGCATCGGTTTTCTATTCTCTTCTTTCGCACCAACATAATAGAAGTGTTCCTTGGTTAACACATGGAATCCCGACCACAATGCCTTAAGAAAAGCATTTTCCCGATACTGATTACTGTGCCAAGTAGATAAGATGAATTTGCAAGGAGAGTGGCTTAATATCTCAAATAAGTATTTTTCATCTTCTTCGTCCCAACTATCAAAGTAATCAACGTGCCGTCCAACATAGGGCGGATCACAGTAGACAAAATCGTCTTCAGAAATCTCTTTAAGTGTCTCCCTAAAATCTTGACAGATGAATGACCAGTGAGACTGCTTTGACATGACGTGAACGTGGTCAACTTGGTTCACAATTTTTGTGATATATGCTTTAGAAAACCGCTGAGACTTGTGTCCAAAAGGCACATTAAAATCTCCTTGGCGATTGAACCGAATCATTCCGTTGAAGCAGCATCGATTTAAAAAAAGAAAATCCAAGGGGTCCTGTGTTTGGTTGAACCGCTCCCGAACTTCATAATAATGGTTTTGCCCATGGCTCGATAGTATTTCGCCTTGTTGCTCAAGAAATTTTCTCACTTTCAGTCCATCAATCTTCCCCGTTGCGATTGCGTTATAGAAATTAATCAGATGTGGATTGCTATCTGCAAAGACTGCATTGCGCGGCATGATATTGAAACCGACAACTCCTGAACCCATGAAGGGTTCAATCCATCTGCCCTCAAAAGACCAATCCACTGTTCGTTTTATGAAAGGAACAAGCTTACTTTTAATCCCTTGACACTTAATCGGTGGAATCATAACTTTCATCATTAGTGTCCACAAACAGTTTCATCTATTTCCAAGATCAAGCCACAATACTTTATATGACTTAATACTCACCGCGGGCGTTCCAGCTGGGATACTGTTCTTCTAATGCCTGAAGGGTTTGTGGTGTGTAGTATGGATGTCCAGCGGGTGGAAACCGAAAGACTTCACGTTCTGCAGCCGTGAGCGTGCCGATGAATTTTGAGAATGTCGGGTTCCGACCTTTGTCCGTGTAGTGTCGAAAGCCTTCCCAATAGTGGTCTGTCCGTCCTAAACCGAATCCCCACGTGAACCGTTGTCCGTCTTCGCGCAGATAATCGCTTGCTGAATGCAATGTATAGTTATTGAAGATACAGAGGGTTCCCCCTTTACAAACAAGCGGCTCGTATTCAGAAGTCTCTCGTCCGTGTTCTTTGGCAAGGAGTCTCAGGGGTGCTTGGTCTTCATCAACATCCTCAAGGTGTACCCAAAAACCGATCTGCCCGAATTCACGAGCACTTTCGGACTGTGGTAAGAGTGAGTTGTTGCCGTTATCAATGTGCAAATTACTTGGATCGCTACCGACTCCCGGGCCTTTGAATCCGGGATAGCGTGCAATCATGCAGCCAGCACGAAAGTGAATATGCTCCGTTTTCAGAAATTTCCGGGCGAATTCCCATGCATCGTGATCCACGATCGCACGTAATAAAGCCATCTCAGCGGGCGGGAATTCGGTTAAAATCGCTCTACCGGGGGGTGGGTCAGCCTTGACTTCTTCCCATGTCGGGAGTACACGGCGTTGGGCAGCTTGCATCTCGGCAAGTTGTTCACCTGAATAGTAGTCGGGTACAATTAAGTAGCCTTTCGCTAAGAGTTCATCGAACTGTGCATCGGTAAATTTTTTCGGCATGCGAAACCTCTGTTTGTGGCGTGGAGTAGGCTTGAACGGGAATACGTTAAAAATTTTTGCTGACGAACCTTGACAACCGAAATGAGTGACAAAGCCCGCCAGCAAAATTGAGAACTCCCCCAGACGGACTCGAACCGCCGACACGATGGTTAACAGCCATCTGCTCTACCGACTGAGCTATGGGGGAATGTTAATGTTAATTATAACTTATCTCGCCAGCGATTGCAAATTAAATTTCATTTTTTTGAATTTTTCAAAAAGCGGTGATCTTAGGACACTATACGCGGGCTCCCTTAAGCATACTGTTTCTTTAGCCATCTCCGTAGACCTAATCTTCCTTGGGAAAAACCCCAGATAACCCCAAGAATCGTACACCCGAAGTTTCCTATAAGGGCAATCCAAGCGACAATACGAAAAATAGGACTATCTGTGTCGTATCTTGAATCAAAATAGTCGTAAAGCCCGCGATGGGGACCTATTTCCGCGTGTTGAGATACTACGTTCTCGCCTGTGAAATGAAAAATAAATGCCACAGCAACCCACAAATGTCCGATCACAATTCCCGCTAAAATCCTAACCAATAGAATTCCGAGAAATCTAATACCAAATCTAATTGAAAGTTCTTCATAAATGTGTTATTGTATGCTTCATTCTTTGCTAAGGAGTCAAGCATCAATG
>RKRR01000050.1 GCA_007571305.1 Candidatus Poribacteria bacterium
GCGATTTCGGGGGTATCTCCGTAAAAATCGCCTCTTTTTGAGTAAATATATTGCTTTTTTGCCCAATTTGCGTCCGTTTTGGACCTCTAATATTTTTTTCAAACTGGCGTTTATTTATATAATTCACCATAAATGACCCTATAGGAATGTTAGGGCATTTGATGTTGTAATTGTAAGACGGAACTCCCATTCCCGACTCTCAGCAAATCACCCTACGAAGACTTTAGAACCACAATAACACTTGCATCTAACCCTATTATCGTGTATCTTAAATACTATTCAGATATCCTTAGGTTCTACCCATCATAAAACTACAGAATAAGAAAGGAAAACACCGTGCGTATCAGGATCTTAATTGCACTTTTCATGACCTGTTTTGTTGTAATAGAAACAGCTGCTGCGACACTGAAAGTCGGTCTCATTTATGACGTAACGGGGCGCGGCGATCTCTCATTCTGTGATGCCGCTTACGCAGGCGCGAAAAAAGCGAAAGACGAATGGGGATTCAAACTCACGGAAGTCACGCCAAGCCTCAGCACAGATACCGAATTGACGCTCCGCAGGCTCGCGAAACTGAAATATGATCTCATCATCGGGGTCGGTTTTCTTTTTCAAGAGCCGATGAACCGCGTTGCAAGCGATTTCCCGGATGTCAAGTTCGCACTGATCGATGCAATCATAGAACAACCCAACGTAGCGTCGCTAATCTACCGAGCACACGAAGGTACATTTCTCGCGGGCGTTATCTCAGCGTTGAAAACAGAAACGAAGCAGATAGGTTTCATTGGAGGGATGAAGGTCCCACTGGTTGAGGCTTTTGAAATTGGCTATCGTGCTGGTATTCAGGCAACAAACCCAGATCTTGAACTGGTAGCGGATTACGTGGGTGTTACACCGCAGGCGTTCAACGATCCAGCGAAAGCGAAAGAACTCGCCCTCTCGCAATACAACCGCGGAATAGATATTATCCTTGCCGCTGCGGGTGCAAGTGGTCTGGGTGTTCTTGAGGCAGCAAAGGCAACAAAAAAATCTATCATCTGGGTCGATTCCAACGGGAACAACCTCGCCCCGGGTTTAGTTCTCACGAGTGTCGTCAAAGGCGTGGAAATATCGATCTACGAGACAATAAAAAGCGTCCAGGAGGGGAATTTCTCGGGCGGTTTGAAGGATTACGGACTGAAAGGGGGGGGTGTCGAGTACATCGTCGATGATGTCAATCGCGATCTTCTCTCACACGAGATTCTGGAACAGGTCGAGGTATTTAAGGCGAAAATTATCGCAGGCGATATCGTCGTCCCGCATGAACGGTAATAGAGATGACACATACGCCAATCATTGAGATGCATGGCATCAGTAAGCATTTTGGACAAGTGCAGGCAAACGATGCTGTAGATTTCACACTCCATCAGGGTGAGATCCACGCAATCGTCGGCGAAAATGGGGCTGGTAAGTCTACTCTGATGAAGATTCTCTATGGTCTGTATCATCCCGATGCAGGCGAGATTTTCGTCGATGGAGGTGCTGTGACGATTTCCTCGCCACGGCGCGCAATGCAGCTCGGTTTGGGAATGGTACAGCAACACTTCACACTTATTCCGGTCTTCACGGCTCTTCAAAACATCGTCCTTGCCAAAGAACCTCGCAAATTCGGCGCGATTCTCGATTATCAACAAGCAGGTGAACAGATTGCCGCACTTGCGGCACAACTCGGTTTCGATGTGCCATTGAACACCTCTGTTGACTCCTTGCCAATTGGGACACAGCAACACACCGAGATCCTAAAAGTCCTCTATCACGGTGCCGACATCCTCATCATGGATGAACCGACAGCCGTGCTCGCGCCGCAAGAGGTCGAAGGACTTTTTAATTGTATGCGTAGCCTCAAAAGTGAGGGGAAAAGTCTCATTATCATCACACATAAACTGGATGAAGTGATGGCAATCGCCGATCGCGTCACGGTAATGCGACGCGGGCAAGCCGTCGCCTCTTGTCCTATTGAGGACACTGATCCGACAACTCTGGCAGAAATGATGCTCGGTGAACCTGTTATCCCTACCTCTGTCACGCGAGAACAGACGACAGGTACAACACCTTTGCTCCGTTTAGAAAACGTCACGCTTTCAGGGAATTCTGATACCCCAAAGAGGTACAAATGGAAAAAAGGACTGACAAATAGAGCATCCAATAAGCGGCATCTCAACGAAATTAGCCTTGAAGTATTCCCCGGTGAAATCGTCGGTATCGCAGGTGTGGAAGGAAACGGACAGTCAGAACTCGTTCAGATCCTGACAGGGTTACGGCAAATTGATAGTGGGACGCTCACCCTAAACGGGGAACGGATCGCGCACGTGCCTGCTGATAGACATCGACACGGGATTAGTCTGAATGACCGAATTGACGATAATTTCATTATCGGACATCATAAACATAATCTATTCTGTCGCTACGAACTCCTTCAGAGGAAATCAATTCAACGGTATGCGCTGAACGCACTCGATAAATACCAGATTCGTGTCGGAGATATTGCGGATCCAATTCGGACCCTTTCGGGTGGGAATCAGCAGAAGGTCGTCGTCGCACGAGAGTTAGAGGCACGTCCCGAAATTATCATTGCGGCACACCCAACGCGAGGCTTAGACATCCATGCCGCGAGATTCGTCCACACACGGCTTATTCATGCACGGAACCGCTCGAAAGCCGTTTTACTCGTCTCTTCTGAATTGGACGAACTCCTTCACCTGAGCGACAGGATCGCAGTGATGTACGATGGCGAAATTGTTGGTATTGTGAAGCCTGCAGAAACAAACAAACAAGAGTTGGGTGCCCTCATGCTCGGTTTAAATTCAAATGACGTGAGTTTGACTTAAATACTTATGTAACGCCAGTTTGAAAAAAAATATTAGAGGTCCAAAACGGACGCAAATTGGGCAAAAAAGCAATATATTTACTCAAAAAGAGGCGATTTTTACGGAGATACCCCCGAAATCGC
>RKRR01000106.1 GCA_007571305.1 Candidatus Poribacteria bacterium
GCACCGGGTTTGTGTTGTGGCTCGTGCCCACCAAAGCCATCTATACACAAACGTGGAACGCCTTCAACAATAAAGAACATCCATACCGACAGATACTGGAGATGGCATCCGGGAGGCGTGTCAAACTGCTGGAAAAAGATAGCCTATTTACACAGCAAGACATTGAAAATTATCTCTGTGTCATGCTCCTCATGCTGCCCGCTGCCAACCGACAGAAGAATAAGGAATTTCTGAAGATATTCCGCGATACAAGCGGCTATGCCTCCTTTTTCCCCATCGAAGACGATATCAGGGACCATCAGGCACTGGTCGAAAAGCACCCGGATTTAGAGACAGCAGCGGCAGATAGTATCTCACAACCCCGCCTCACCGTAAACCCCGCAGATAGTCTTATCAAACAGAGCCTTTTCAATGTGCTGAAACTGCTACGCCCAACCGTGATTTTAGATGAAGCACACAAGGCTTACGGGAGCAAAAAACGCAAAAAAAGCCAGCAGTTTATCGAAAACCAGCAGTTTGTCGCCGCTGTGAACCGTCTCAACCCGCGCTTTGTACTGGAACTCTCCGCCACCCCCAAACTTGGCATCAGCAATATCCTCGTCAACATCACAGGTGCCGCACTCAAGGACGAAGAGATGATAAAACTCCCGATTCAACTTCGGAACTTCCCGAATTCGGATTGGAAATATACGCTGGCACAGACGAAAACAGAACGCGACAGACTTGAAGAAGCCGCACAACAGTTTCAGTCCGCAGAAAACCGCAGCATTCGTCCTATTGCTGTGATTCGTGTAGATCGCACCGGCAAAAACCAGCGTGACGGCATGCGGGTGCATGCCGAAGATGCTCGCGAAGAACTTACCAACGTCTTGAAAGTGCCAGCAGAACAGATCAAAGTGAAATCATCAACACAAGATGAGCTCGAGGGCATAGACCTGATGAGCCCGCTCTGTCCTGTCCGTTATATCATTACCAAAGATGCCCTAAAGGAAGGATGGGACTGCTCGTTTGCTTATCTCTTGGCACTCCTTGACAACACGACTGCGGCGACAGCGATGACCCAGCTCATCGGCAGAGTGATGCGTCAACCCTACGCCCGTGCGACAGGAGATTCTCTGTTAGATAGTTGTTATATCCTCTGCTACAATCAGCAAGTCGGCACGGCTGTTGAGAACGTGAAAAAAGGCCTAGAAGCAGAAGGATTGACAGGACTTGCCCAATTCGTTGAAAGTTCTGGAGAAGAACGCGTACAGAAAACCATCACACGCAGACCAACCTACAAATCCGTGGATATCTTTCTGCCGCAGGTACGGCATAAGCACGGAAATGAGTGGCAACTCCTCAATTATGAACGCGACATCCTTAGTGCAATAGATTGGGTGCAGCTCGATGCGGTCGCACCTGTCAGTTTGGATGATACCTTGCAACTTCAGGAGATACGCGCGACTCTCCACCTCCAAGATGAAACAGTGGTTGACACGCACCAGCAAGTGCGGACGACACAGTCCCGGCACCCAGAAGTCGCCTTTTTCGTTCGGCGTTTAGTTGATGTGCTGCCGAACCCGTGGCAGGCTGCGCGCATCGTCAAAGAAACGCTAGCAGGTTATCGCGAAAGCGGTACGGATGAGCAGGCCTTGTTTGCCAATCGTCTCTATCTCTCTGAGTACTTAAAACGGTGTTTGCAAGAGCGTATTGAGCAACTGGCCGAAACCGTTTTCCGCGAGAAGTTGGGCAATGACAAAATTAAGTTTAGCCTTGAAACAGATATCGCTTTGAATTACGAGTTGGAAAAGACGCTGATGGTTAGCCTCACGTCCGATGCAACTCGCTTGACAGGGGAGTTTGACATGCCGTTGCAGCTCAGCCTCTTTGAACCGGTATATGAAGCGGAATTCAACGGTTTAGAAAAAGATTTCGCGTTGTATCTCGAGGATAAGGAGGCACTCCGGTGGTGGCATCGGATAGCGGCGAAGCAGGGGTATTTCTTGCAAGGGTGGCGGCGCGACAGGGTGTATCCCGATTTCATTGCGTGTGTACAAGGACAAAAGCGTGAACAGCAGCGGGTACTGATATTTGAAACGAAAGGGCAGCAACTCGCAGGCAATAGCGATACCATTTACAAGGAAAAATTGCTCAAGACGTTAGAAGAAGCGTATGGAAAATCGCGTGAACATGGCGAGGTGAAAGCCATCGGTCCAAACAATACAGCTATGTCTTTTCGTATGCTCTTTGAAGACTCGTGGCGTGAGACAGTGAATGAAACTCTAACAGATAGCGGAGAAAAATATATCCCTAATCGCGTGAAATATGACTAAACTGAACGCAGGGCGTTTAGATTTCGTACCGTACCAATTTCCGGGCTGCATCGACAATCTGCTCCGCGTCTGGGATAACGAAGTTCTCCATCACAGGTGCGAAAGGCACAGGCACGGGCGCAGCAGCGACCCGTTCAATCGGTGCATCCAGATAATCAAAGGCTTCGCGCACGACAAGCGCGGCGATCTCCGCACCGAACCCTGCCCTGCCGACCGCTTCGTGTGCGATAAGCAACCGATTCGTTTTCCGGACAGAATCGAGAATACTGTCTTTGTCAAGGGGCATCAATGTCCGCGGATCAATGACTTCAGCAGAGATCCCCTCAGCAGCAAGTGTATCCGCAGCGGTAAGTGCGTTTAAAACCATCCGTGATGTCGCAAGAATTGTCACATCTTCACCCTCACGTTTGACATCCGCTACGCCTAATGGAATTGTATATTCTTCCTCAGGGATCTCCCCCTCTTCTGTGTAGAGGAGTTTGTGCTCAATAAACATAATCGGATTGTCGTCCCGGATAGCTGTTTTCAACAAGCCTTTCGCGTCGTAGGGCGTAGAGGGCATCACGACGAGCAGTCCTGGGATATGCACGAACCATGCTTCAAGGCTTTGGGCATGCTGCGCCGCAGAGGATCGACCTGCGCCTCCCTGCGTCCGAATCACGAGTGGCACATCCAACTGCCCACCCACCATATAACGGATTTTCGCGACTTGGTTCACGATCTGGTCCATACCCACGGCTGTGAAGTCGATGTACATCAACTCTGCAACGGGACGCATTCCTGTAACCGCCGCGCCGAGTGCAGTTCCGATGATAGCGGCTTCCGAGATCGGCGTGTTTCGGATTCGGTCTTTCCCGAATTCTTCAAACAGCCCGTCTGTCACTTTGTAGGCACCGCCGTACTCAGCGATATCCTCACCCATCAGAAAAACGGCATCATCGCGCTCCATCTCCTCTACGAGTGCTTCCTTGAGCGCGTCGCGATACGTAATTGTCTTCATTCATTCTCCTTTACTGATATACCACAGACCGGTGAGCAGGCATAAAGCCCGCTCCTACAATGTCTTTTCTGCCTTCAGCCATTCAAGCGTCTGCGCAAACCCTGTGCCTGTTTCTGTAATGTCTTCCTCCGTGTGGGCTGCAGTTGTCATTCCACCATTACTGGCAAGGTCAATCCCGTTGAGCAGTAGACCACACCGGAGACGCATCAGGATGTCAGCGTCGTTACTCCCTTTCAGTTTCCGATAATCCCATCTGTATGGATCGAAGTCCGAAGTCCGCATCCCCTTTTCACCGTGTCCGACGAGCAATCTAATCCCTGAAAATTCACCGTAAGCGACCCAGTCCAGTTCATAGTCATCAATGACACTGTTCAGTTCGGCTCGAAGACGTGCTGCTGTATGATTCGCCTGTTTGTTCGGTTCACCTGTCTTGACTAAGTTAAGCATTGCGATGCCTGCAGCGGCAGAGAGTGGATTCGCATTAAAGGTGCCGGGATGCGGCATTTTCAAGCCGTCGCGTTCCGACTTCATAGAAATGAGTTCAAGCACCTCCGTTTTTCCAGCAAGCGCACCACCCGGAAGCCCGCCTGCCAAGATCTTCGCCAGCGTCGTCATATCCGGTGTGACGTTGTAATGTGCTTGTGCGCCGCCGGGTGAGACTCGGAAACCGGTGATGACTTCGTCAAAGATCAGAAGAACACCGTATGCCTCCGTCAATTCACGGAGTTGCTTCAAAAAGGCCCCGTTTGTAGGGACAGTCCCGAAAGATGCTCCGGTCGGTTCGAGGATGACACAGGCAACATCTTGGTCCGTTTTCAACAGTGTCTCAACCGTGTCAATGTCGTTAGGTGGACATAGCAGGGTTGTCTCTTTTATTTCCTGCGGGATACCGGGAACGCTCATGTCAAAAGGCGGATACGCGCCTAAGATGACGCTGTCATGCCAACCGTGGAAATGCCCGGCAAATTTCAGCACCTTATTCTTACCTGTATAGGTACGGGCAAGCCGGATCGCCATCAGCGTCGCCTCCGTTCCAGAGCTGACGAATCGGACGCGCTCCGCTGATGGAATCAACTGCATCACGAGTGAACCCCATTCCATCTCCAAGGGGTGGCACGCGCCGTAGTGCGTTCCGCGATGCATCTGTGCTGTTACCGCTTCCACAACTTCCGGCGGATTGTGTCCGAGGAGGAGTGCCCCATGTCCTGCCCAATAGTCAATAAACTGCTTGTCTTGGAGTCCCCATTTTTTTGATCCATCGGCGCGCGTGATATAAACCGGAAAAGGAGCCATATAACGTCCATCATGCGTTACACCATCCGGGAAGAGATGATTTGCGGCATGGGACATTTCTCGATCTTTGGCAAAAGTCTTTTGGTAGCGTTCTAAAATGGTGTGCATCTTTTTCGCCTCGCTTTTTTCGGTGTTTACGAATAAGTATATCATACTTCCATTTTATTTTTTTTTAATTTTCCCGTTTGACATCTCCTTCGAGACATAGTATAATTTCCCTACACTATTACCCAAGGAGCAGTTCATGAAACAGATAGATGGTGGAATTACCGCGGTTGACGGTATCCGCGCGGCAGGTCTTCATGCTGGCATTAAAGCAGCAGGTGCGAAGGACGTAGCACTCATCGTTACCGATGCCCCAGCGATTGCCGCCGGAGTCTTCACAAAAAACAGCGTCACCGCCGCACCTGTTCTTGTCTGTCGCGATCATCTCAGCGATGGACGCGCACAAGCCGTTATCGTCAATAGTGGGAACGCCAATGCCTGCACAGGCGAGGTCGGCATGGCGAACGCACGGCGGATGGCGGACGCAACCGCAGAACAGCTCGGTATCGACGCAAACCTCGTTCTTGTCTCCTCTACCGGTGTTATCGGACAGCAATTGCCGATGGACAAAATCGAAAGTGGGATCCAAGCCGCCGCAAGTGCGCTCAACACCGAAGGGGATGCTGATGCCGCTGAAGCGATTATGACAACGGATACACATCCGAAATCTGTCGCCGTAGAGATCGAAATTGATGGGACATCCGTGCGGATTGGCGGGATTGCGAAAGGCTCAGGGATGATCGCACCCAATATGGCGACGATGCTCTCCTATCTGACCACGGATGCACGAATCGATGCTGAGACGCTCCAAGCTGCCCTAAATCATGTCGTAGATGATACATACAATCTTTTGACGATTGATACCGATCGTAGCACGAATGACACAGTGCTGATTTTCGCGACCGGACATGCCGATAACACCGAGATTGTTGCAGCAGACGGGAAAAACTACGATGCCTTTTGTGAGGGATTGCAGTTCGTTTGCACCGAATTGGTGAAGATGCTCGCCCGCGACGGGGAAGGTGCTACAAAACTCGTTGAGGTGATAGTCAAGCACGCCAAAAATCGAGATGATGCCGAAAAAGCGGCGCGTGCCGTTGCAGAATCACCACTCGTCAAAACCGCCATTTTCGCGAACGATGCCAATTGGGGACGGATTATGATGGCGATCGGAAAATCAGGGGCAGAATTCGACCCGTATCAAGTGGATGTCTGGCTTGCGGATTATAGACTCGTCAAGAACGGGATGGACGCTGGGTACGATGAAGACAAAGCCACCACTCTGTTCTCCCAGGATCCCGTGCGTATCACGATTGACCTTCGTGCTGGTGACAGAGAAATAACGATGTGGACCTGCGATTATTCTTACGATTATATCCGAATCAATGCCGACTATCGGACTTAATGTGTTGCACACCTTGGGGCTGTCAAAGAATTTTGTCAAAAATTCAAATTTTTGTTATTTTAACCGAAAATTAACTTGACATTCAAAAACAAATATATTAAACTATATATGCTTTCGAGAAGGGCAATCTCTTTTGCATGAGTTGTCAAAATGATGCGGGAGTAGCTCAGTGGTAGAGCTCCACCTTGCCAAGGTGGAGGTCGCGAGTTCAAATCTCGTCTCCCGCTCCATCTTCTATGGTGGCGTAGCCAAGTGGTAAGGCCAGAGTCTGCAAAACTCTTATTCGTCGGTTCGATTCCGACCGCCACCTCCATTCTTTTCTCTTGAAACGGGCGGTTAGCTCAGGTGGCTAGAGCGTTTGCTTGACATGCAAGAGGTCACAGGTTCAAGTCCTGTACCGCCCATCCTTCCACAAATAATCTCCTCCAAAAATCAAGCACGCCTCCTCACGTTTTTTATTGGCATTTCCCGTTTAAATCGTGTAGAATTATTTCGTAAACAGTGTGAAAGAAAAAGACGTTAAGTCTATTAAAAACAATTTTGAGACCGATACGAATTGACATATAGAGAGTGAGCCGCAATGCGTGAACCCAATCAACCTGAAGGTTACTTACAACGCCTACGTCATTCGACCGCGCACATTATGGCGTATGCCGTACAACAACTATTCCCAGATGGCGAACGTACCGTTAGACTCGCAATCGGCCCCCCGATAGAGAACGAGTTCTACTACGATATGGAGGTACCACGCCCGATTACGCCCGACGACTTCCCTGAAATCGAAAAGCACATGAAGGCGATGATTAAATCCAATGTCCCCTTCCAGCAGGAAACCTGGGCCTACGACGATGCTCGTGCATGGTTCGGCGAACGCGCTCAGAAATTCAAACTTGAATTAATCGATGGGATTTCGGATCGTGAAGTTAGTGCTACCGATGAAGGTGTTGACGAAGAAGGCGTTTCTATCTATCACAACGGTGATTTCACAGACCTTTGCAAGGGGCCGCACGTTGAAAAAACAGGCGAATGCCGACATTTCAAACTGCTCCGCGTTTCAGGAGCCTATTGGCGCGGGGATAGCAACCGGGAGCAGTTGCAACGGATCTACGGCACCGCATGGGAGACTAAAGCCGACCTTCAGGCGTATTTGACACAACGCGAGGAAGCCGCCAAACGCGACCATCGTAAACTCGGACGCGAATTGGAACTCTTCCAGATGCATCCCGAATCCCCCGGCAGTGCGTTTTGGCTTCCCAAAGGTACACTCATTTACAACCTCCTCTCGGAAAAAGTGCGGAAACTCTATCTCAGTGAAGGCTATCAGGAGGTGCGGACACCGCTTATCTACGATAGCAGTCTCTGGCAGACTTCCGGTCATTGGGAACATTTTAAAGACGATATGTTCCTCGTCGAAAGTGAGGAGGGTGGATCGATAAGCGCACTCAAGCCGATGAACTGTCCAGCACACATGTTAATCTATAAAAGTGTTCGCCATAGTTATCGGGATCTACCCTATCGATTGCATGACCAAGGTGTGCTGCACCGTAATGAAGCCACAGGGACATTGAGCGGTTTGTCGCGTGTGCGTCAGATGTGCCAAGATGACGCGCATAACTTCGTCACAGAGGCCCAAATCGCAGATGAATATGAACGTATCCTTGGGCTCTTCCAACGCATCTACGGCACTTTCGATCTGCCATTCCGATGCGATTTCAGCACACGCAACCCTGAGAAGTTCATGGGTGATGTAGAAGTGTGGAATCGCGCCGAAATCATACTTGAGGATGTGTTAAAAAATAACCAGATCGACTACAGCATCGATCCTGGGGAAGCCGCGTTTTACGGTCCTAAACTCGATTTTCAGGTTCGGGATTCACTCAACCGAGACGTTCAGTGTGCCACCGTGCAACTCGACTTCCAACTCCCTGAACGATTTGATTTAATTTATGTCGCACCAGATGGCTCTGAAAAACGTCCTGTAGTTATCCACCGAGCAATTTGCGGGAGTTTTGAACGATTTATCGCGATGCTGATCGAGCACTACGCCGGGGCATTTCCAACATGGCTTTCTCCTGTCCAGTGCGTTGTGATGACGATCAGTCAACGTTTCGTCGATTACGGCAGAGAGGTAGAACAACTCCTGTTGCAAAAAGGGTGTCGCGTCACACTGGACAATAGCGATGATAAGATTGGCGCGAAGATCCGTCAATCCCGCTTACAACGTGTGCCCTACATGTTAATTATCGGTGAACGTGAACAGGAGAGCCGCACAGTCAGCGTCCGCAGCCGAGACGAAGGCGACATCGGTGCGATGGCACTTGATACTTTCGTCGACAAATTTGTTCAAGAAGCCGACTTAGACTTTTAATTATACCTCGCGGAGAAATAACATAAGAATGGCTGATGAAGTGCCATTCTTAGCTCCGCTCTCTACTACGTTACGGACTACGACAAGATAAATTTAAAAACCAAAAAGGAGCACACCGAATGTATAAAATTTTGACAGTCAAGCCTTTCATATATAACCTTACAATTTTCGCTCTCCTCGTTGGTATCACAATTTTCAGCAGTTGCAGTTCCTCTAAACAGGTCACACGTGTTGATGCTGATACCACAATAGATCTGTCTGGGCGTTGGAACGATACCGATTCCCGCATGGTCGCCGATGACATTATTCAGGATTGCCTAACACACCCTTGGATCAATGATCACGGTATAAACACCGGTGGAAAACCGGTTGTGATTGTCGGAGGGATCCGCAACAAGAGTATGGAACATATCCCTGTCGCTACGTTTATAACCGACATCGAACGTGCCTTCATCAACTCTGGAAAAGTGCGGACTGTCTCAAGTTCAAGTGAGCGCGGCGAAATTCGGGAAGAACGTGCCGACCAAGGCGAATTTGCCGCACTCGAGACCGTTAAAAGGATGGGACGCGAACTCGGTGCCGATTACATGATGACAGGCGAAATCAATACCATTGAAGACCGTGAAGGCGGAGACCAAGTCATCTTTTATCAAACAGATCTTACGTTGACAAACATCGAAACCAACGAGAAGATTTGGATCGGTAACAAGAAAATCAAAAAGTTTGTCGGACGTGACAAGTTTAAGATGTAGACGAGGACTACGCGTGCTGTCTGTTTGAACTCGCGTCGGCAGGTCTTCATATCTATCCACTATTATTGGCTCATATCCAAGAAACCGATGATAAAAAAAATACTCCCCTTCCTGTTCATTACTTGCCTGATAATCGGATGTGGCGGTTACAAGATGCAAGACCTCCAAACTGCATTGGAGGCGGGGGAACCAGAAAAAGCCTATACGAATCTTCAGAAAAATGCACCGAAAAAGTCTGACATTCCGTTTCTGTTTGAATTAGGATTGGTTGCCCATTACGCCAACTATTTTCCAGAAAGCAACGCCGCGTTCGATCAAGCTGGAGCTATCGCTGAGGACCGTTATACCAAAAGTCTTTCAAAAGAAGCAGGCTCATTGGTTACCTCCGACAAATTACGCCCATATTCCGGGACCAGATATGAACGGCTTCTGAGCCACTATTATCGGGCACTCAATTATGTCTACCAAGGCCAATTAGACGGGGCATTGGTAGAATGCCGCCGTGCCACGGCTCTCATCAACTATTTTAAGGGTGAAGACGAAAATTACGATTTCTTCGGAGCGGATTTTCTCGCATACCTGTCCGGTGTTCTCTTTGAAGCCACTGGTGAATGGAACGACGCTTATATCTCTTATAAACAGGCTGCAGAATACTACCGAAACGCAGGGGCGAAAACCGGTGTAGAGATGCCTGAGGACATCGGTCATTCCCTGGTAAGGCTGGCGCGTAAACTCGGTTTCATTGATGAGTTTGAACGTTATCAGGAACAGTACGGCGAATTTTCCAAGCGTCCAGCAAACACCGGCGAACTGATTCTTTTTTATGAAAGCGGCTACGTCCCATCCAAAAGCGAAGAGTCTCTGACATTTCCAATCCTAAAAAAAGACGACGTGAACGATAAAAAGTTTGTGCCGACACTTATGGGACGGCAAGGAAAGGTTTATAAGGATATCGAGTTAGAATATCTCTTGCGTGTTGCGATCCCGACGATTGACTCCAATCGCCCTCTCCTCTCAGGGATCGCAGTTGCAACCGGAGCGGCAAAAGCAAACGGCGTGCTTGTAGGAGATGTAGAGAACATCGCAATAGAAACCTTCAATGCCCAGCGTACTGGGATTCTTCTGCGAACCTTAGTTCGAGCAGTAAGTAAATATTTGATCTACCGAAAAGCAAACAAGGAAAATGAAGCCTTAGGGCTGCTTGTGAACCTTGCCGGTGTCGTAACGGAACAGGCGGATAAGCGGTCATGGCAAACGCTCCCGAATCAAATTTTTATGGTGCGGATGCCATTACCCGCGGGCACCTACACACTCAATCTCTCCTTTTTAGGTGAGAATGGGCGGGTTCGAGGACAAGATTCCGTGCCAGATATCAAGATTAATCCGAATCGGATAACTTTTTGGAATCACCGAACATATTTTTAATGTTACCTTACGGGAGAAGGGGAAACCCCATCTGTGTAGCCAGAGGCTCATCAATTATAGTAAAATCCGAAAACAGGTTCACACGTGTAGCATAGCCTGTTAGGCGGTGCCAGTCAGAACAGATAACTTCAGAGTTCACACGACCCGATGAGTGTATAAGTCATTACGGAATCTACTATAAAAAATGCAACGTATCTATTTAGACTACAATGCTACAACACCACTCCATCCCGAAGTCAGGGACGCAATAATGCCGTATTTCACCGAGGCATTCGGTAACGGTTCCAGTATCCACGCTTACGGACGCGAAGCACGTACTGCTATTGACACCGCTCGTGAGCAGGTCGCCGATCTTATTGGTGCGAAAAGTCCGAGTGAGATTGTTTTCACCGGCAGCGGCACCGAAGCAGATAACCACGCCATTAAGGGGTTGACCGAACTACAAAAAAGCCGGGGCAAGGGCAACCATATCATCACTTCCTCTGTGGAGCATCACGCAGTCTTGCATACCTGCCAATATTTGGAGCAACGTGGGTTTGAGGTAACCTATCTCCCTGTAGATAGATACGGACGGATACGTATTGAACAACTACGTGCAGTAATCCGTGATACGACAGTCCTGATCTCTATCATGCACGTCAACAACGAGAACGGCACCGTCCAACCCCTTGAAGAGATATGTGAGATCGCGCAGGCACATGAGATTCCCTTCCACACCGATGCTGTGCAATCGGTTGGCAAATTGGAGATGAACGTTCAAGAACTCGGTGTGAACCTCCTCACGTTTTCCGGACATAAGATCTACGCACCCAAAGGGATTGGTGTCCTCTATATCCGTCGCGGTACACGACTGGCAAACCTTGTTCACGGGGGGGCACATGAACGCAACCGACGCGCCGGATCTGAAAACGTCCCTGCTATTGTCGGGTTAGGCATTGCCGCGGATCTTGCGAAACAGGAGCAGGACACCTATGCACAGCATCTCGCCGCTTTAACGCAAAGACTTCGCAAAGGCCTGGATGCGCACATTGATCGCCTGCACTATAATGGACATCCCCACCATTGCGCTCCCGGTACACTCAATGTTTCCTTCGAATCGGTGGAGGGTGAAAGCCTCATCTTACGTTTGGACATGGAAGGCATCTGTGTCTCAACGGGTTCTGCGTGTACCTCCGGTTCTATGGAACCATCACACGTGCTTGCCGCGCTCGGCTTACCTCCTCGTTTGGCGCAAGGCACAGTCCGCTTTTCTCTGGGTAGGAACACAACCGAAGCTGAGATTGACACAGTCATCGCCAAATTACCGAAGGTCATCCAGCAAATGCGCGCGCTCTATAGAGGGTAGACTTTCTGTTTTCACCCGACTAAGGTAACCCAAGTTGCTAGTGATGTAGCATAACCTGTTAGGTTGTGCATCTTCGCACGCAGGAGACCCACGGTTTCCTACATTACGAACTGCTGCGGATCCTGAACGTTTTTGAATGAAAAATAGCAGATGAACCTCTAAAATTGTGTCCGTAGCAACTTGGGTTAAGGTAGGCGCGGTTTCCAACCGCACTGAGTCCTAACGCGTCACACCCACTTCGATATTTTCCCACAGCACTATCACATACCTGAAGAAATACCGAAATAGCCCGCTTTTGTGCATCCGAAAAGACAACTGCCCCTTTTCGTGCAGTTTAACCCCATAATCACAAAGATTACCATAAATTCAGCACTTTTTGCATTGGCACAAGAATTGCACGTATCTCCACACCAACCCTTTTGTTTTTCGGCAGGAAAGATAAATGCGGAAAAAAATAACCTCAGGTGCTCTTGCGATCTCGTTGGCGTTTCACATCGTCATCGCAATTGTTGCTGGACTCTATCTGTTGGTGCAAACCGCGCAGTTTAAAGATCTAATAGGTATCGAAATTCTTCATTCTGAGGAACTACCGAAGCCTAAAGTGGGAAAATTCGTCGTGAAACCTATCACCAAACCGACAGTTCCAAGACAAAAAACTGTTGTCGGACAGATCGAAGTGCAACCTCGCGTAACCACTTTATTTTTTCACAAGCCAAATTTTCGTCCCCAGACAGCACTCGAATTTTCAAGCCAAGTCATGAAAGTAAAGCCACCAAGGGAGTCGAACGTACCGAAAGTGGTTACACCAAATCCAGCAATACAGACGGATGTAATACATGTCGATTTGTTGATGTTAGAGGCTCCGAATGCTTTGGCGTTCTCTGCTCCCGTGGTAACAGCTCCTTCCGCTCGAATGAGGAAGGTCACCCGTGGTATCGTAGGACAGTTGAAGGTCACTCATGAACGCTTACCGGGTCTTGCAATGGTCAAACACGTCGGTGCCGCCCGCGACGCGCTCGGCGATGTCGTCGAGAACATTACGCTTTCCAAGTATATTGTCCCACCCCTTCCGAAAGGCGAACCGGGTGGGCGTGTCATCGGTAGAGGTAAGGACATCCGAGGTGTTCTCCGTTTTGTCCGGGTACGGCACGATCTTTCTGACTGGTGGGCTGATGCTTCTGCTCTCAATGCATTGACCCAATGGCTCAACGAGCGGACCAAAATCAAAACCGATATGAATGTTGAAGGGGGCGCGGTGAAACTCAACGACGCGAACCTTTTCAATACACCCCTCGCCTTTATGACAGGGCATGATCCGACACTCATCCGTTCTCGAAAAATCTTTGGATGGAACTACGGTACCGGTAAAATAGACGGTCGTCTCAGCGAGTCTGAAGCCGCTGGTATGCGTCGCTATCTCGTTGAAAAAGGTGGGTTCCTCGTCTTTGATGACTGCGGCGTGAATGCTCCAGCCCAGGCAATGGTTCGCCTCTTCCTCTCACAGATGCGTTACGTCATGCCTGAATACCACGTCGAGCGGATATCCAACACCCACGAAGTCTATCATAACTTCTACACGATGGGGGGTCCCCCTGTCGGATACGACATCTTTTGGTGGGGCACGCGTCCACCCAAACGGAACTACCTCGAAGGGATCTCTGTCGGTGAGAAATTATCGGTTATCGTTGTCCGCCGTGATTACATGTGTGCGATGGAGACCGTCAGCTACCCGACGCGGAGTGTCCACTATTCCCCAGGGGTCTACCGTTTCATGACGAACGTTGTCGTGTATGCGTTGACACACGGATCGATTTCCGATTACTCCGGCTATGTTCCTGAGTCCGCGCTCACCAAGAGAGCACTCCCCAAGCAGGCACCAGCCGCTGCGAAGATCGGTGGTTTTGAGGAGTGATTTGTTCGGTTGACTTGTTCAACCCAACTTACCTTCCTCATTCTCAGATGTGAACATTGCTCCATGAGAGAACCACGTGCTTCGCTATCAGAGGGATCTTGTCACCTCTCCCCATTTTTTCCAAGTGTTGTGGTGAAAGGTTTGGGGCACCAGTTATTGACTGCCTTTCTCCCGACAAACCTAAGGACATCAACTGCATTCCACACATAACCCAAGTTACCAGTGATGTAGCATAGCCTGTTAGGCTGTGCCTCTTCGCACGCAGGAGACCCACGGTTTCCTATATTACGAACTGCTGTGGATCCTGAAGGTTTTTCACTGAAACATAGCAGATGCATCTCTAAAATTGTGTCCGTAGCAACTTGGGTCACACATAACAAAAAGTCGAGGTAAGTGACGCTTGTAGAAGAGTTGAAAGCATATCCTTTTCGATCAGTTTAAAAACACGGTTGTTCATTGTTTGGACATGGTGCCACGTTGAATCTACGCATTTCTCGCCAACTCGACGTATTTAGCACTGGCACGAAAATTGCTGCTATCTCTTATATCAAAATTTTTACGTTTCGAAGGTAAAGGCAAATGAACGCAAAAGTAACCTCACAGGCTTTAATGATTGCATTGATATGTCACGCTATTATCGCCTTTGTTGTCGGAATTTATCTGATCGGACAGACAAGAGAGTTTAAAGATTTAATAGGTATCGAAATCCTCCAACCGAAGAAACGACCGAAGCCTAAGGTGACAACGTATGTCGTGAAACCTGATGCTAAGCCGACCGCCCTAATGCAAAACACTGTCATGGAACAGATTCAGGTGCAACCCCGTGTAGAGACTATATTTCTCCGCGAGCCTCGGTTCCGACCACAGACGGTTCTCAAATTTTCAAGGCAACCCGTCAAAGTAAAGCCACCGACAGATGTGAACGTGCCAACAGTCGTCACCTTGAATCCGAGGGCACCAATAGGTCTGATACCCGGTGACTTGCTGGTGTTAGAGGCTCCCGATGCTTTGGCATTCTCTGCCCCTGTGGTCACAACCCCTCCCGATTTAACGAGAAACGTCAGCCGCGGCATTGTAGGACAGCTAGAAACCTCTCTTGAACACACCCTGGGTTTTGCTATGATTGAGAACGTCGGTGCCGCACCCGATGCACTTGACGAGGTCGTTGAAAAGGTTACGCTTTCCAAGTATACTGTTCCACCGCTGCCTAAGGGGGAACCCGGTGGACGCGTGATTGGCAAAGGTAGAGACATCCAAGGTGTCCTTCGTTTCACACGCATCCGACACACCCTCTCTGACTGGTGGGCTGATGCTTCTGCTCTCAATGCATTGACCCAATGGCTCAATGAACGCACGAAAATTAAAGCTGATATGAACGTTGAAGGGGGCGCATTGAAACTCACCGATGCCAGCCTCTTCAAAACGCCTCTCGTTTTTCTGACGGGGCATGATCCAGCAGTTGTCCGTTCTCGCGATCTCCACCGGAAAAATTATGGGGCTGGTAGAATAGATGGTCGTTTCTCTGATAACGAAGCAGCAGGACTGCGGCGTTATCTCGTTGAAAAGGGCGGATTCCTCGTCTTTGATGACTGCGGTGTAGAGGCTCCCGCGCAGGCGATGGTTCGCCTCTTCCTGGCGCAGATGCGCTACGTTATGCCTGAATATCACATTGAGCGGATTTCCAACAATCACGAGGTCTATAACAACTTCTATGGAATGGGAGGACCGCCAATCGGATACGACATCTTTTGGTGGGGCACGCGTCCACCCAAACGGAACTACCTCGAAGGGATCTCTGTCGGTGAGAAATTATCGGTTATTGTTATCCGTCGTGATTACATGTGCGCGATGGAGACCGTCAGCCTCCCAGTCCGTAGTGTTCACTATTCACCGGGCGTTTACCGTTTCATGACGAACGTTGTCGTGTATGCGTTGACACACGGATCGATTTCCGATTACTCCGGCTATGTTCCTGAGTCTGCGCTCACCAAAAGAGCACTCCCGAAGCAGGCACCAGCCGCTGCGAAGATCGGTGGTTTTGAGGAGTGATTTGTTCGGTTGACTTGTTCAACCCAACTTACCTTCCCCATTCTCAGATGTGAACATTCCTCCGTGGGAGAACCACGTGCTTCGCTATCGGAAGGATCTGTTCTTGACGGTTTTTGTCAAACATGCTATTATCGGCACAGAGGTGAGAGTTTTTAATGCTCTTTCTGCCTGCTGCTTCAGTATAGAAAAATTTGATGAGATGCCGTGAGCAAGCAACAAAGGTGCTTGCTGACCTTAAGCGAGAAATGTTAAGCCATCAACCGCGTCGTTTCACATTTGGCACATAAGTAAAAATATGAAAATTCGCTGTATCAATGCCTACCAAGTAGACCTTCCACTCTATGAAGGCAGTTACAATTGGTCTGGTGGAAAATCTGTATCCGTATTTGACAGTACCATCGTCTCAATTGAAACGGACGAAGGCATCACCGGTTACGGTGAGGTTTGTCCATTGGGCCCGTTCTATCTCCCCGCTTATGCGGCTGGCACCCGTACCGGCATCACCGAACTCGCCCCGCACCTCATTGGCGAAGATCCGACACAATTGCTTCCCCTCAACCAACGCATGGACACTGCCCTCAAGGGACATCCGTACGTGAAATCAGCAATTGACATAGCGTGTTGGGATATTCTCGGTAAGGTTTCAAACCAATCGGTATGTACGCTTCTTGGCGGTCGGTACGGTTCAGATTTCATGCTTTATCGCGCAATTTCCCAGCAATCTCCCGACGAGATGGCGGCGAAAGTTGCCACCTATCGTGCGGAAGGATATCGCAAATTCCAGTTAAAAGTAGGCGGCGATCCGAACACTGATATTGAACGCATCCGAGCGGTTGCTGAACTGATGCAACCCGGAGATGTACTCATTGCGGATGCGAATACGGGTTGGTTGATGCACGAAGCCGCCCGTGTCGTCCAAGGCGTGAGCGATGTGGATGTCTATATCGAACAACCCTGTCTCTCCTATGAAGAATGTCTTGCTATCCGTCAGCGTACAGGTCACCCTTTCGTGCTTGACGAAACGATAGACAGCATTCAAGCTTTGTTACGAGGTCATGCTGATCGGGCGATGGATGTCGTCAACATTAAGATTAGCAAATTCGGCGGACTGACCAAAGCGAAACTCGCGAGAGATCTATGCGTTGAACTCGGAATCGCGATGACAATTGAAGATAGTTGGGGTGGCGATATTACAACCGCTGCCATTGCCCATCTCGCGCACAGTACACCGACTGCGTTCCTCTTCACTGCGACAGATTTCAATAGTTACGTCACCGTCAGCACAGCGGAAGGTGCACCCCAGCGTACCAAGGGCAGGATGGCAGCCGCAACGCAACCGGGCTTGGGAACCACTCCGAATATGGATGTGTTAGGTGAAGCGGTCGTTCATGTGGAGTGACGATATGAATATCAGAATTCTCTCTGCCGCCGATGTCCGAACAGCCCTGCCGATGCCCAAAGCAATTGATGCAATGCGGCACGCCTACGGTCAACTTTCAGCAGGCAAGGTGACCGCACCACCACGACAACATATCTCCACTGATAAAGGGGTTACGCTCCTCATGCCTGCCCATCTACCTGAGCGCAGCGAATTCGGAATCAAAGTCGTCTCGGTTTATGACGAGAATCCAAACCTCGACTTGCCCCGCATCACGGCGACAGTTTTGGTGCTCGACCCAGGGACAGGACTTCCAAGAGCAATCATGGACGGTAGCAGTCTCACCGCTATCCGAACTGGAGCCGGTGGTGGTGTGGCGGCGGATTTTCTTGCTCGGAAAGATGCGAAAACGGTTGGTTTATTCGGAGCGGGCGTACAAGCGAGAGCGCAACTGAAGGCAGTGAGAGCGGTCAGAGACATTAAACGCGTCAATCTCATCAGTCGCACAGAAGCCTCAGCACGACAACTCGCCACTGATATTTCAACATGGGCAGATGCCCCAGAAGTTAATCTCGTCCCGAACCCTCAACAAGTCGTGGCGGATGCTGACATCGTCATTTGTGCAACGACATCGGCAACCCCGCTGTTCGACGGAAACGCCCTGCGATCCGGCACACACATCACAGCCGTCGGCACGTTTGTACCAGAGAAACGAGAAGTTGACACAACGACAATAAGAAAGGCTGACCGAATTGTGGTCGATTCACGAGATGCCTGCTTAGAGGAAGCAGGAGACCTGATTATTCCGAATGCTAAGATTGATGCTGAAATCGGAGAAATCGTCAACGGCGACAAGCCCGGACGCCAATCAAACGACGAAATTACATTCTTTAAATCAGTTGGCGTGGCGGTGCAAGATGCAGTCGCAGGATCCGTAGTGCTCTCAGAGGCGGAAGCCAAAGGATTAGGCACCCTCGTTGAAATGGCATAGCTGTCAGCAGACGACTATCAAAGACCGTGAGTTGTCAACGACTTTGGTAATTGGAATTCACGATAAACACCACTACGTCCCAACGTTTTGATATTGACAAAAAAAGCGGATCCTATAAAATAGAGTGCATATTTTGGGAATAGATGACACTGTTCACGAATCTATATCAAAGGATGTAACACATGGAAAAAACGCATCTACTTCAGGCACCACATCTCCACGCAATTGCTCGCAATATTTTTGTCGCCGCCGGCGGATCTAGGCACATTGCAGAGGATGTGTCCGAAATCCTCGTCAATGCCAACCTTGCGGGGCACGACTCGCATGGCGTGTTGCGCGTTCCAGCGTATTTACGAGGCATTGATACCGGACAACTCGATCCGACCGCGGAACCCAAAGTTCTCGCAGAGACAGCGAATACTTTACGCATTGATGGACAACGCGGCTTCGGACACTATGTCTCACGTTGGTCAATTAGTAAAGCGATAGAAAAGGCAAAAACCGCAGTCTCTTGCTCTGTCAGTATCATTAACACTGGGCATATTGGACGTTTGGGTGAGTATGCAGAAGCGGCGGCAAGAGCCGGATGTATCTCGCTTATCACTGTCGGTGGAGGCGGTAGAGGTAGAGGACCCACTGTACCTTTTGGCGGCGCAGAAGGTGCTTTCGGGACAAACCCGATCGCCATCGGTGTGCCGACCGGCGATGACAGTCCGTTTATCGTTGACTATGCCACGAGTATGGTTGCCGAAGGTAAGATACAGGTCGCCCGCAGCAAAGGCATCGACTTACCGGAGGGTTGTATTCTTGATAAAAACGGAATGCCGAGCGTCAAGCCCGCTGATTTCTACGACGGCGGTTCGCTTCTCGCGTTTGGGAAACATAAAGGCTACGCACTCGCTATGTTCACATGCCTCCTTGGGGGGTTGGCGGGAACATTTGATATAGAGCAGGGCACAATGAACGGCATTTTCATGCAAGCCATAGATGTCAACGCCTTCACACCGGTTGAGGAATACCAGAAAGGCGTGCGTGCTTTCTTAGACGGCATTAAATCTACACCGCCAGCACCCGGCTTCGACGAAGTTCTTGTTCCCGGTGATTTTGAACACCAATTCCGCACACAACGTTTAGTGGAAGGGATTGAGATACCCGACACGATCTATAATCAACTTCAAGAATGCGCAGACAAACTCGGTATTTCTATTGGCGAGGACGCTATCGAGGCAAACGACAAAGCACACTACGGGCCGCTTTCGTAACCCTGCTTATGAAAACAGGGTAGGAGGGAATTTACCGTGGAAAGGCACATATTTGAAGCCGCACATCTTCAGGCATTTACAAACAACCTATTTGTGGCGGCAGGCACACCACAGCACATCGCTGATAACGTTGCCGAGATTTTGATAAAAGCGAATCTCGCTGGACACGATTCGCATGGCGTGCTCCGGATTCCCTCCTACCTCGACGGGATTGAGGGTGGGGGTATCCGTCCTGCTGCCGAGCCTGATGTGTTACGAGAAACCGACAATACGCTCCATATTGATGGTGGAAACGGTTTTGGGCACTATACCGCCCGCTACGCGGTCCGGCGTGCGATCGAAAAAGCGAAAACTGCGCGCACTTGCTTCGCGACGCTTACTCGGACGGGACATATTGGCAGAGTTGGAGAATACGCGCAAGAAGCCGCTGAATCCGGATATATTGGAATCATCACCGTCGGTGGAGGCTCAAAAGGTGGTGGACGCATCCTTCCCTTCGGGGGTGCGGTTGGTGCACTCGGGACGAACCCGATCGCCATCGGTGTCCCGACAGGTGATGATGTGCCGTTCCTTATTGACTTCGCAACGAGTATGATCGCAAACGGCAAAACCTACGTTGCTGACAGCGAAAACCGAGATTTACCAGAAGGATGTGTTGTTGACAAACACGGAAATCCTACCATCAAAACCGCTGAGTACCGCGATGGTGGGCATCTCCTTGCTTTTGGGAGACATAAAGGTTATGCTCTCTCTCTCTTCGTCAGTCTACTCGGTGGATTGGCAGGAACATTTAATATCGAGACTGGACAAATAGGCGGTCTCTATATGCAGGTGATTGATGTCAATGCGTTCACATCCGTCGAAGAATATCAAAAAGGGGTTCGTGCATTCTTAGATGCAATCAAGACGATACCACCTGCCCCGGGTTTCGATGAAGTGTTAGTCCCTGGTGATTTTGAAGCGAATACTCGAGCACACCGACTCGCAAACGGAATTGATATACCAGATACCATCTACCAACAACTTCGTGAGTGCGCCGAAAAATGGAATGTTCCCATGCCACGAACCCAGTAAGAGCAGCGTGTTATCTGTTTCAATTTAGTTGCTCCACTTGCTTCCATAACGGTTTCCGGTTAACGCCAATGCTTTTCAACATCAAGATAGAGTTCAACTTTAACGGAAACCTTCGCCTAATGTAATGGGGCGGTGCCGAGAGACTACTTGTTAGAAATATGCAATTCAAGCATCTGCTTCTTATAATCACCGTTTCACTAATCCTTCCACACACTGCCGTCGCTCAAGTTGAACACACCTTATTTAGGCATGGTGGTAACGTCCAAACGGTTGCCTATTCTCCCGTGAATCCTTTCCTGATTGCCAGTGCTGGCGATAATGGGGAAATTAAGTTGTGGAATCTGCAGAACGGGACCGTGGCGACATTAGGTCGCCACGATGATGCCATCAATTCCATCGCTTTTTCCCCAGACGGCAAGTTTCTCGCCAGCGGTGGTGACGATTATGTCCTCAAATTGTGGAATGTCAGCCACAAACACCATATCGCAACCCATGAGCATATTACCGACCAAGTTCGTTCACAAGTCAAAGCGGTTGCTTTCTCTCCAAATGGGAAAATGATAGCAACCGGTGGTAGACATGCAAAACTCTGGGATGCCAACACTCGCAATGAAATAGTTACTTTCAGACACCACGAATGGGTCTGGACAGTCACTTTTTCCAGCGACAGCAAGTTGCTCGCTACGGGAGATAACAGGGGTCAGGTTACCGTCTGGGATCTTCAAAGCCAACAGGCTGTTACGCAACTTCATGCGGATTCGGATGCAGTCTATGCCGTTCAGTTCTCCCCGAATGACCGAATCCTGGCAGTGGCAGGATACGAAGGGAAGGTTAAACTATGGACAGTCCCGGATTGGAAACCCCATGGTACGCTAACCTCCAATAGTACAATCTCTGATATTAGTTTTTCGCCTGATAGCACCACACTTGCCGCAACGGGTTACACATCTATACACCTTTGGACAGTTGATATCGGTGAGAACATTGTTACCCTCACCGGACATACAGACTGGGTCAGAACGACCATCTTCTCTCCGGATGGGAATAGACTCATCAGCAGTAGCGCAGACGGGACAGTTCGAAATTGGGACGTAACACCCTATAGCACCCGAAATCAAGATATGGTCCGGGTTATCTACTTCACCCCACGAGACCGGAGCTCGCAACCGGGTATCTGGAAAAAATTGGAAACGCTCATCAGAGATGTCCAACACTTTTATGCAGACCAGATGGAAATTAACGGATTCGATAGAAAAACCTTCACGTATGAAACTCAGGAAAATGGCAGTATACGGGCGCATCATGTTAAGGGGCAGTTCAGAGACCGATATTACCACACAGATACAGCGAACAAAGTCTACGATGAAGTTGCTTCTCTGTTTGACACGGGAAAGCACATCTATTTCATCGCTGCCGAAGTTAGTAGTGAGTTCATTGGAGCAAAAGACAAATGCGGTGTCGGCGGTGGCGATTGGTACGAAAATGATCTGTGGATAAGGGCTCAAGGGGGCCGCGCAGTCATCCCCGCCTCCGGGACGTGTTTTGAGGGGCCGTACGGTGTCGTTGTAGCAGCGCATGAACTCGGACACGCTTTTGGCTTAGAGCACGACTTTCGAAATCCGACGTACATCATGTCGTATGGAGTAGCACCAAATCGCCTGTCTAAATGTGCCGCCAGATGGTTGGACGCAAGCCGCTTTTTTAACACCGACCAAACTGCCTTCAATGAACCGACATCTATTCAGATGCTTACCCCCTCGACTTACCTCCCAAACGCGAGAAACTTCACGCTCCAATTTGAAGTAACGGATGCAGATGGTATCCATCAAGCTCAGTTACTGGTTCCCGCAACCGCGGCGGACCCAGCACATGGTGTTAAGTTGCACAGCTGCAAGAATTTAAATACGCAAAACAGTATCCTTGAATTCAGTACTCCGATCTTAACAACTCGCCAAACGAACGATATATCACTTCAAGTGGTTGATGTATACGGAAATATCAGCCAGCAAAACTACACGCTCAAAGCAGATAGAGCCTTGTTTTCTAAAAAAAATGCTGATGTCAATGGAGACGGAACTGTCAACATAGCCGACCTTGTATTGGTTGCTTCCAATTTCGGCAAAACTATTAAAAGCACGGTCCATCGAAACCCAGATGTTAACAGAGATGGAATTGTCAATGTTACCGATCTCCTCTTGGTTGTCAGCTTGTTACAAGACGTACCGGCAGCACCGCCGTTTCTCACTCAAGAAATGTCGACACTCACAGTTACAGACTTACAGAAATGGATCCATCAAGTCAAAAACTACAATATCCAAACCGATTCCGCAATCCTCCGTCCAGACACTCTAAAAAAAGGAATTGCCGTGTTTGAGCAACTCCTTACAATCTTAGCCACTCCAACGGAAACCCGTCTTTTAGCGAACTACCCGAACCCTTTTAACCCGGAGACGTGGATACCCTATCAGTTATCTGAGCCTGCGGAAGTGACATTGCGTATCTACTTCATGGATGGAACATTGGTACGGACGTTGGCGTTAGGACATCAACCCGCGGGAACATACCAGGAACGTAGCCGCGCGGCGTATTGGAATGGCAGAAATGAACAGGCGGAACGTGTAGCGAGTGGGATTTATTTCTATACGTTGTCTGCCGGGGACTTCACTGCAACGCGAAAGATGCTCATTCGGAAGTAGTATAAGCATCAGTGAACGAAGTTGCAAACCTCACGCAAACCCCAAATTTTCGATAACATAACGCAAATTGCTACGTTGTAGCATAGGAGACCGTCAGCCTGTGCATCTTAAGCACGCAGGCTGACGGTCTCCTACGCTACGAAATGCTTGCGGATCCTGAAGGTTTTTCAATGAGACATAGTAGATGAACTCTAAAATTGTGGAAATAGCAACTTGGGTTAACGTACTTACACGTTCGCAACAGAAATTGCACTTGACATTGCAGGGCCAGAGTGTTATACTTAACTTCGGAATTGTTGATTCTATTTTGAAAGGATGTAGGGCATCGTTTGCAAGCCCGTATTAACATAACGTATGGATCTCGGACTTAAGGATAAAATTGCAGTTGTAGGCGCATCAAGCAAAGGGCTTGGACGCGCTATTGCTCTCGGTTTAGCACACGAGGGAGCGAAGGTCACTATCTGCGCGAGAGATAGTGATGCTCTGGAAGAAACAGCAGATGAAATTCGCAACCAGACTGGCACCGAAGTTTTGGCAGTACCGACCGATGTTAGTCAACCAGCTCAGGTTGAAAATCTCATTAGCACAGCGATAGAACACTTCGGTGGTATTGATATACTGGTTAACAACGCCGGTGGCCCCAGAGCCGGCCGGTTTGATGATTTGGAAGCACAGGACTACCAGGACGCTGTCCAATTGAACTTGATGAGCACAATAAACCTATGTCGCGCCGTTGTGCCAACGATGCAGGCACGTGGTGGAGGACGGATCATCAACCTCACTTCGGTCTCTGTCAAACAACCTGTCGACGGACTGATGTTATCCAATATGGCACGGACAGGAGTGATTGGATTCGCGAAGACCCTCGCAACGGAATTAGCACCAGACAAAATCCTTGTTAACAATGTCTGTCCGGGCATTATCTTCACTGATCGCATCCGACATCTCGCGACCGTTCGTGCTGAAGAGGGTGGCATCTCGTTTGATGCGGCTCTCGCAAATATGACTGCAGATATCCCGCTCGGTAGAATTGGGGATCCAGATGAATTTGCAACCTTAGTCGTTTTTCTTGCATCAGAGCGCGCCAGTTACATAACGGGAACCACAATTCAGGTAGACGGTGGTATGGTGAAGTCCCTGCTCTAAGTATGGGCCTCTGGTTGCTCTCCTTGTGCAGATATCCTATAGAGAAAATTTGCGGGATAATATTTCAGGCAGGTTTCCGGTGAAGTTGCATCTGGATTGGGTTCGCTGAAGTCCTTCATAGTAAAGACAGTTGGAGTTAAGCGAAAACCACTGCAAGACATAGTAGAGCGGTGACCCGGCTTAATAATTAGAAAATTGGTATCTGTAATCATCCCTGCATTTAACGAAGAGCAGACACTCGAGCAAGTGCTGGAGGCACTATGTGTCCTACCACTTAAGACACAGATTATTGTCGTTAACGACGGTTCCACCGACGGAACACACCAGATGCTTGAGGAGTTGCGGGCGACTTATGAACTGACTGTCGTGCATTGCCAAGAGAACAGGGGCAAGGGTTTCGCAATTCGGAGCGGACTTCCACATGTGGAAGGAGAGGTGGTCGTTATTCAAGATGCAGATATGGAATTGGCCCCAGCGGATCTACCTGAACTTGTGAAGTTGTTTAAAAAGGAGAGCGTCCACGTCGTCTACGGGTCAAGGTTCCTGAACGGACGAGGGAACGCCAGTCTTCATAATTTTATCGCGAATCGCATTCTCGCTATCTATACAAATCTCCTTTACGGATGCCGAATTACCGATGAGTCGACAGGCTACAAAGCCTTCTCAACAGAACTGATCACACGTTTAGATTTAAGGTGTGAAGGATTTGAATTCTGCCCGGAGGTCACAGCAAAAATTTTACGGGCGGGTTATCGTATTTACGAAGTCCCGGTTTCCTATTTTCCGCGCACGAAAAAGGAAGGCAAGAAACTCAGATTCTGGTCGGATGGTTTTTTTGCCGCATGGACACTTTTAAAATACCGTTTTATATCAGAAACTGAACTTTTTAAAATATGACGCAGAATGAATTGCGTTAACATCCAATGTCTGGAGGTTAAATTGTCAATGATTGTAAAAAAAATAACGTACTCCACACTCATCTTCTTACTGGTGGGTGGGGTGTCCCTTTTAGTGTTCGGACACAGTAATCTCCCTACCCTATTGGAGGACGTTAATAAAGACGGTGTCGTGAACATCCAAGACTTAGTGTTTGTCGCGGCTTCCCTCGGTCAATCCAGAGATCGCAATGCGGAACAGGATCCTGATGTGAATCGCGACGGGACTGTCAATGTATTAGACCTCGTTCGCGTGAGCAACAGTTTTGGACAAACTGCCCCGGACGAAAACTCAGCGTATCACGACATTCAGGAGGTAGTGTTTGATAAGAGTTGTGCAAACAGTGTCTGCCATGCTGCACCCGCGAATGCTGGTAATTTGAATCTCACCTACGGATTCTCTTACGAATATTTGGTTGGGGCTGTACCACAGAACCCTGCTGCTGCGGCAGCGGGTATGAAACTCGTTGATCCGGGAAATCCAGCAAACAGTTTTCTTTTGACAAAACTGATGGGACCCACAACTCCAGAACAGGGTGCGCGGATGCCTTTCGGTGGCGGCGTACTCCACAATGGCAAGATAAATGCTGTTCGGACATGGATCGAGGCGGGCGCGCCACAGACCGGCAAAATAGCAGGCATTGGGGATCTCAGTGTTTTACGGGATCCTGACGAAGTTTTTGAACCCCCTGCTCCACCACCTCCGGGTGAGGGGTATCAACTCCGTTTGCCGCCGTTCAAAATAGAACCCGGCACTGAACGGGAAATTTACTATGCTACCCAAATTACTGATGAAAATGGAAACCCAGTAGAGGGAGACATCTTTCTTAACAGAGTTGAAATTTTCTACCCTGCCGGTAGCCATCACTTCATCTTATATCGATTTACGGAAGAAGGTTTAGCAAACGGTGTACTAGAAAGAGGTATCACACCTGGCATCGGAGTTAATTCGGGAGACAAATTCCGTGAACTTGATCCAGCAGATCCGCAGGTCCTTGGAAATTTCGGTGTCGATCGACTTTTTGTCGTCGGAACGCAAACCGATGATACCCTCTTTGCATTTCCGGAAGGTGTAGGGTTACGACTCCCCGGTGACACCATTTATGACCTGAATTCCCACTACATTAATCTACTCGGCGATGAAACGTTAATCGGTGAAACTTACGTCAATATCCATACAATTCCGGCGGAAGAAGTTCAGTACGAAGCCGTTGAAATCTTCGTTTCTAACAGATCTATTAACGTCCCGCCCGGAACAACGCGTATCGCTAAAATGACGTGGTACGTTGAAGATGAATTGGAACGCCGAGGTCACGACCCCAATACCGCGTTGAATGTCTTTTTGCTGACCTCTCACATGCATCGGCACGGAGAACTGTTTGAAATCTTTCAAGGATCAACAGGCGATTTGTTGCATCGGAGTATCGCTTATGATGATGCCCCGATTGACTTATATAATCCGGTTCTTCGCTTAGATGTGAATGATACAATCAAGTTCCAGTGTATCCATGACAACTACGACACGAACAAACCTCTCACATTTGGACTTACGTCTGAAGATGAAATGTGCATTATCTTTGGCTATTATTATATCCCAACTGAAAGTGCGGGAGAAATAATTAAGTAGAGCCCATCTCATAAACACAGGAAGGCGCGCTTTTTAAGCGCGCTTTTCTCTTATATGGAAACCATTCATCCAAGAAAAGATAACTTCGTAGAAGCCTTAGCACACCGCATCCTGGTGTGTGACGGTGCTCTCGGAACCGAACTCCGAAAACGGATTCCCTCATATTTACAGTGCCTTGATGCCTGCAACACTTCTACAGAACATGCCGAGAAAGTTGTAGCGGTTCATCGCGCCTACATCGACGTGGGTGCCGATGTTATTCAGACGAACACCTATCAAGCAAACAGAGAAGCATTAGCAGTTCACGGTTTGGCTGAACAGGTTGAAGAAATTAACAGAGCAGGCGTGTCACTGGCACGAGCAGCGGCACAAGAGACATGCTATGTTGCTGGCTCTGTCGGTCAAATTCCGTTCCAAACTTTAGATACTCCAATTCCATCCACGAAGACAATCCGAAGGCTTTTCAAGGAACAGATGGACGCGCTCGTTGATGAAGGCGTTGATCTTCTCGTTCTCGAAACTTTTATCTCTCCCAAACAGGCAGAAATCGCTACAAAACAGGCACTCACTTATGGTGTCCCTGTCGTCGTTGAAATCAGCGGCGTTTCAGGGGGGACTGTCGGCGCAGGATTAGATGTGCGCGTCTTTGCACAAGAGTTAGAACAACTCGGCGCACACGCAGTCGGCATCAATTGCAGAGGACCGCATGATCTTGTTGAGGCGATGGAGTTGCTTGCTCCCGTTATCAAAGTCCCTATTGTCGTACAACCGAATGCTGGAAATCCGAGGGTAGAGCAGGGTGAAATTGCCGTCTCTTACACAGTCGAGGCTGAGGTATTTAGTGACTATGTTGGAAAATTAGTTGAACTCGGCGCGAACATGATTGGCGGCTGTTGCGGCACGACTCCAGCATATACGGCAAAAATCCGACAGGCTATTGTGGGATACGAACCTGTCCAACGCGAGCAACGTATTTTCGTTCTCCCAAAGATCACATCAACGTCTAAAGCACCAACCGATAATCCTGTCCAGCAAGTATTTGAAACGCGCAAACGCATTGTAAGTGTAGAGATGCGCGCCAATACTTTTCCGCAATTGCGAGCAATGTTAAAAGAATCGAAAAACCTCGCGGCAATCGGTGTAGATTTATTTGACGTAACCGACAATTCTGGTGCCGCAGTGAACATTGGGGCTATCGCCACAGCCTATCGACTCCAGCAGACGACCCAGATTCCGACGCTTATCCACTGGACGACCCGATCCCGTAATCTTATCAGTATGCAATCTCATCTTTTGGAAGCGGAAGCATTGGGGATCCGAGGCATTGTTGCCTTATCCGGCGACCATCCGAAAGCCGGACCTTATGAGACCGCCAGTCTCGTACCGGATGTTCGCGGTGCGGTTCAATTGATGGGGCTCATTGCCCGACTGAACCAAGGCGAACTCGCCGATGGCTCGTCGATCGGGGAACCGTGCAGTTTCTATTATGGCGGAGGCTTTACGATTGCAGAGAACCTGAAGCCACATATCAAACACCTCGAAAATAAAGTGGCACATGGCGCGAAATTTGCCTATACACAACCGGTTTGGACCTATGAGGATATTGTACGCGCCCAGCAAGCAACGGAACATCTGGATATAAAAATCCTTTACGGTATCCTACCACTTACGAGTTTCCGAAGTGCCTCCTATCTACGCGACAATTTGGGACTTTACATCCCGCAGTTTATTGTTGACAAATTCCGGGATATTGGAGATACCGCTGGGCATGAACTTGGTATGCGACTGTGTTTGGACTTGATTCAGGAGATTCGTACGCAAAATGAATGCACAATCGACGGCATCTATTTGATTCCACCTGCTCGGATGAATTGGAAAAACAGAGCCAAGGTTATCTCAGAAATCGTTAAAACCTACCGTTTTTCTTAAACTTAGGACTTACGCATGCTGTCCTTTTGTAGCATCACCTGTTAGGTTGTGCCATGAGAACACTTGTGTTTTTTTAGGGGTTCTCCTTCTTGCAAAACGTCAGATGGTCAAAATTGCGTAAATCCTGAAACTATTGAGTCTGGTCACCGCTCCGCAAGAACTGACAGGGATCCCGGTTTTCGGTGAAGTCTAACCTTCTCTGGGTTATGATGAATTGTAGGGGAAACCGCCCGGGTGCTCGTTCTTTTAGGGAGCGCGCATCTCCCAACTCACGTCCGAATTCATCAGATATCATCGTGAAACGAAGTGGAGCGATGTCCAGGAGTCCATCGTTAAAAATATGAAGAATTATGAGACCTCAATCCCATCGTCACGCATCACAGGACGCTCTCTTCTCTTAGGTGTCCTACTTATCCCAGTCAATGTCTATTGGATGACGCTTGTTGAGGTGAAGTATTACTCCCTTGATGGTTCGTGCCTTCCACTATTTATCCAGCCCGTTTTCATTATGTTCGTCTGTGTTGTCGCCAACCTTGCATTGAAACGTATCGCACCGCGACAGATGCTTCAGCAAGGGGAACTGCTCGCGATCTATATTATGGTCGCGATCTCCTGCACGTTTGCGGGGCACGACACCATGCAAAATATGTTCGGTAGCATCGCCCATCCGTTCCGATTTGCGACTGAAGAAAACGAGTGGCAGACGCTCTTTTTTCGGTATCTACCAGCGTGGCTTACTGTTTCAGACGCGCAAAGTCTACAAGGGTTTTATGAAGGAGAATCCACCTTCTATACAAACCATAACTTTAAGGTCTGGACAAAGCCGTTGCTGTTCTGGGGGATCTTCTTCCTGATCATGATGTTCATGATGCTCTGCATCAACACACTCATCCGAAAACGGTGGGCGGAACAGGAAAAGTTGGCGTATCCGATTATCCAACTTCCACTTCGGCTCTCGGAAGATGGCGGCACCAGTCTTCTCAAAAATCGGATGATGTGGGTCGGATTCAGCATTGCCTTCGTTATTGGTGTGATTAACGGAGTTCACTACCTCTTTCCGCAGTTCCCGGAGATCCCTTATATCAAACGGACAGCCGTCTTCCAAAACATCTTCACCGATCGTCCCTGGAATGTTATTCGTGGCACCCGTATCTCCGTTTACCCCTTCGCAGTGGGATTGGCGTTTTTTTTACCGCTGGATCTTTCATTTTCGTGCTGGTTTTTCTTTGTTGTTCGCTTAGCAGAATTTGTCATTGGGGCGGCACTCGGAACACGTTATTTTCCTGCCCTCAACGAACAGGCGTATGGCGCATGGATTGCACTCTTCCTACTTGCTGTCTGGGTTACGCGGCGTCATTTGACTGAGGTCATGAAAAAGGTGCTTGGGTTCAAATCGCGTCTTGATGATTCGGACGAACCGATGCCGTATCGTGCCGCTTTCTTAGGAATTCTCGGTTCACTTATCGCGCTCGGTGTCTTTTCTTCCATAGCGGGGATGTCGTTATGGGTTGCGGGCATTTTCTTTGGAGTCTATTTCCTACTCTCCTTCGCGATCACCCGTGTCCGGGCGGAACTCGGCACACCTCATGAGATTTACTACGTCAACCCGCATGATATGTTGGCGACAGTCGGCGGCACTCGTCGGTTCGACACAAGCAGTCTCACGATCATGTCACTATTCTACTGGTTCAATCGCGGTTACCGCAATCATCCGATGCCGAACCAGATTGAGGCGTTTAAACTCGCAGAATCAACGGGAATGGGTAACCGCCGTTTATGGGTGGCGATGCTGATTGCGATTATCGTCGGTATTCTGGTAACTTTTTGGGCGAACCTTGACATCACCTTCCGGAACGGTGCCGTTGCGAAAGCAGGCGGGTTCAAAGGCTGGGTTGGTAGAGAGTCGTTCAGTAGACTCCAGCGGTGGTTACATAACCCGACCGAACCGAATGTGATCGATATCGGTTTTATGGGTATCGGTGCCCTTCTGACGTTCGTGATGATGTATATGCGGATGCATTTCTTGTGGTGGCCCTTCCACCCAGCGGGTTACGCACTCGCGATTAGTTTCGCGATGGATTACTTCTGGTTCGCTTTCTTTGTAGCATGGTTCCTAAAGTTGATGATTTTACGGCACGGCGGTTTACGGTTGCATCGTCGGGTTGCTCCTCTCTTTTTAGGATTAATCTTAGGCGATTACGTCATCGGCAGTATCTGGGCAATTATTGGACCTTCATTCGGTCTACGAACTTACAAAATTTTTATCTAAAGTTGATTTAGTTTGTGGCTTATGTGACTGAATCTCCTCTTGACTTTTCGCCTGGTGTATAGTAGATTTAAAATAGACTATTTTAGATAGAATTCTTTCCCCACCGTCTCAAATAAATTGAAGGCTATTATCTCCTATGCCAAAACAGAACTTCAGCGACAAACTGATCGCGCTTCTCAAAACCAACCCTAACTTTACTGACGAATCAGATGAACTTATTCAGGCTGCAGTCAAAGATCATGCATGGCAACTCGACCACAACCTCATCAAATTGTTGCTGTCCGACCCCGATATAAAATCAACCTTCTTTGACGAAATTGATGGGCATTGGGTTTTCAACTACAACACCTTTATTGGCTACATCAGTGCCAAGAACTTCCTTGCAAATTCCTATACTCGATTCCGAAACAAGATTGGTTTGAACATTGATGACAAATTTCTCCGTGAACGCGGCGAAGTCTCACTCGTCTGGCCTTACAAGGATTGTGTCCTTGAAGGTGGGCAAACAAAAGAAGCGGAAAAACGCAAAGAGATTTTCTTCAACGAAATCCTTGCGCAAGACGAAATTAATCAGATGTTTGATCCGAAAGTGTTCACTAATTGGAAACGCTGGACAATAGAAGGCAATAATTTACTTAACATAAGTGGGGGGACACCCTTTCGCCGAGGGCCTGATGGAACCCTGCGCGAGAACCTCATTATCAAAGGCAACAATCTCATCGCGCTCCACTCTCTTAAGTATCAGTTCCGCGGCAAGGTAAAACTCATCTACATTGATCCACCGTATAACATTGCTGGCGATAGTTTTGGCTATAGTGAGAGAGTTACTGTCTACAGGTGGTGTTCTTTTCATTCATATTGATGATCGAGAAATGCACTATTTGAAATTACTTGCAGATGAGATATTCGGCAGAGATAATTTTACGCAATAAGTAGTTTTGGGCTGGGTTAAATTCAGTTTCATAAGTTCTTAGCCCGTTGAAACCCTGCTTTTATATGACCTTTCATTTGCTCCGTATTTTTCTTTGTTAAAATACTTATCAGCTTTTATCAGTTTTTTGTTAGCGATTTCACAACTTGCGGGTTCTAGATAATTTTCCCCATCACTTTTTTTGCGAAGTGAATAATGTATTCACGAGTATATCTTTCGTTTTCTCTCACGTTAACGACACGTCTAATGAATTCCAATATATCGCGACCGGTTAACCCTTTTGCGACTTCGGCCACAACTTGACCCCCGCGTTCTACCGCACCGATAACAGCCGTTTTGCTGGTGCCACGCC